>JBQCFR010000249.1:0-3600 GCA_051958885.1 Tsuneonella sp. | reverse complement strand
AGCATGACGCCGCTGCGATCATACACAAGACGCCGCACCTCCTCGCCCAGTCCTTCGATATCGGCAGCGGTTGCGGTGCCGGTGTTGATCAGGAAGTTGGTGTGCTTTTCACTCACTTGCGCCCCGCCGCGCGTGAGGCCGCGGCAGCCGGCGGCGTCCACCAGCCGCCAGGCTTTCTCGCCGGGGGGGTTCTTGAAGGTCGAGCCGCCGGTCCTGGTGCGCAGCGGCTGGCTCGCCTCGCGCGCGGCGGCGATCTTGTCCATCTCCTCGCCGATCTCGGCGGGAATGCCCTCGCGGCCCTGAAAGCGCGCGGCGACGACAACCGCGCCTTCGGGCAGGTTCGAATGGCGATAGCTGTACTTGAGGTCGCGCGCCGGCAGCGTCACGAACTCGCCGTCGGGCATGACCACGTCGCAATCGACGAGGATGTCTGAGACCTCCCGCCCGTACGCGCCGCCGTTCATCCGCACGAACCCGCCGACGGTGCCCGGAATGCCGCGCAGGAATTCGAGACCCGCAATTCCCGCGTCGCGCGCCTGGCTGGACACCAGGATGCCGCTCGCGCCGCCGCCGCATTCGAGCGTGCGGTCGCGCCGCGCCTCCACGGTGGCGAACGGCTTGCCGAGGCGCACCACCACCCCCGGCACGCCGCCGTCGCGCACGATCAGGTTCGAGCCGAGCCCCAGCGCCATCACCGGCATTTCGCCGCCGAGCCGCAGGAGGAATTCCTTGAGGTCTTCGAGGTCCGCCGGCTCGAACAGGAAATCCGCGGCGCCGCCCGCCTTGAACCACACCAGCGGCGCGAGCGGCGCATCGACGGTGAGCTTTCCGCGAATGCCCGCCATGTCGATCGGCGCGACGACGGTCTCCTCGACCTCGGAGAACGGCGCTTCGAGCCGCCGCCCCCAGGTCTGCTCGCCGAGCTGGCGCCGGATCACGCCGCGCGCTCCCTGCCGATCGCGTCCGCCAGGCCGGCCGCCCAGCGAGTGATGTCCCCGGCGCCGAGGCACACGACCAGGTCGCCGGGCTCGATGCTCCCGGCGAGCACGCGTGCCAGTTCCTCCGGCCCCGAGACCGCGCTCGCCGCGCGGTGGCCGCGATCGCGCAGGCCGCCGACCAGCGCCGCAGCGTCCACGCCCTCGATCGGGTCCTCGCCCGCCGGATAGACCGGGGCGACGTGGACCACGTCGGCATCGTTGAACGCGGTCTGGAACTCGGTCATCAGGTCATTCAGCCGCGTGTAGCGATGCGGCTGCACCACCGCGATCACCCGGTTACCCGCCGCCTCGCGCGCTGCCGACAGCACCGCGCGGATTTCCACAGGATGGTGCGCGTAGTCGTCGATCACCGTCGCGCCGCCGACCTCGCCGACCCGGGTGAAGCGGCGCTTGACCCCGTCGAACCGGGCGAACCCCTTGCAGATGATCTGCGGGTCGCAATTCATCTCGAGCGCCACCGCCACCGCGGCGAGCGCGTTCTGGACGTTGTGCCGGCCGGGCATCGGCAGGTGGATGTCGGCGATCCGCCGCAGCGATCCGTCGCGCTCGCGCAGCACCGCGTCGAACGTGTTGCCGCCGTTCTCGCTGCGCACGTTCTCGCCGCGCAAGTCCGCCTGGGCGGAGAAGCCGTACGTCATCACCCGCCGGTCGCGGACCTTGGAGATGACGCCCTGCACTTCGGGGTGGTCGATGCACAGCACCGCCACGCCGTAGAACGGCACGTTTTCGATGAACTCCACGAACGCGCGCTTCACCGCGTCGAAGCTGCCGTAGTGGTCGAGGTGCTCGGGATCGATGTTGGTGACGACCGCGATCTGGCCGTCGAGGCGCAGGAAGCTGCCGTCGCTCTCGTCCGCCTCGACCACCATCCACTCGCTGTCGCCGAGCCGCGCATTCGATCCGTACTGGTTGATCACCCCGCCGTTGATCACCGTCGGATCGACCCCGCCCGCGTCGAGCAGCGCGGCGATCATGCTGGTGGTGGTGGTCTTGCCGTGCGTGCCGGCGACCGCGATCGTGCGCTTCAGCCGCATCAGCTCGGCGAGCATCTCCGCGCGCCGCACCACCGGTATCCGGTGCTCGAGGGCGTAGACGACTTCGGGGTTGCTGCGCTTGACCGCGGTCGAGGTGACGACCACCGCCGCACCCTCGACATTCTCGGCGGCGTGGCCGATCTTCACCACAATCCCGCGCCCGCGCAGCCGCTCGACGCTGGCGCTCTCGGCGATGTCCGACCCCTGCACGCTGTAGCCGAGGTTCTTCATCACCTCGGCGATGCCCGACATGCCAATGCCGCCGATGCCGACGAAGTGGATCGTGCCGATGTCTGTCCCGACTCCTTTCATGCCAGCGCCTCGCGCGCGCTCGCCTCGGGCTCTTCGCCGCCGACACGGATGACGTCCATCAGCTCGGCCCCGCCGAAGCTCTCGACGAGGTCGGCGAGATCCTTGACCGCCTTGGGCCGGCCGCAGTTCCACGCGGCGTGCGCGGCGGTGGCGAGAGTTTCGGGGCGCATCGCCAGCGCCTGGATCTGCTTGGCGAGCTCCTTGGCGGTGAAGTGCTGCTGGCGGATCATCCGTGCCCCGCCCGCCTTAACGATCTCGCGCGTGTTGAACGCCTGGTGATCGTCGGTCGCGATCGGCAGCGGCACGAGGATCGCCGGACGGCCGACGGCGGTCAGCTCCGCGATTGTCGAAGCCCCCGCGCGGCCGATAAACAGGTGCGCATCGGCGAGCCGGGTCGCCATGTCCTCGAAATAGCTGCCGAGCTCAGCGGGAATGTCGTGGCTGCGGTAGCGCGCGCGGACTTCCTCGAGGTCTTCGGAGCGGCACTGCTGCGTCACCTGCAGCCGCTGGCGCAGCGCCGGGGGCAGCATCGCGAGCCCGTCGGGCACGACTTGGCTGAGCACCCGCGCACCCTGGCTGCCGCCAGTGACGAGCACGCGCAGCAGTCCTTCCGCGGTGAACGCGGGAAACGGTTCTTCGCGTAAGGCCAGCACCTCGGCGCGCACCGGGTTGCCGACGAGGTGGACCTTGTCCTGCAGCTTGGGCTTGAGCCGCTGGACCTCCGGGTAAGCGGTGGCGATCGCCTGCACCCGCCCGGCGAGCAGCCGGTTGACTCGCCCGAGCACCGCGTTCTGTTCGTGGATCACGCTCGGGATGCCGGCTTTGGTTGCGGCGAGCAGCGCGGGAAGCGCCGGGTAGCCGCCGAAGCCGACCACCGCGCTCGGCGCAAAGGTCTCGAACAGCCGCAGCGCCATGCTGCGCCCCTCCAGCACCGCGCCGATTCCGCGCGGCCAGTGGAGCGGGTTCTTGCCGAAGCGCCCGGCCGGCAGCACGTGCGCGGGAAGGAAGTCGGGCTTGCCCGGAATCTCCGCGCCGCGCGTGTCGGTCACCAGCGCAACATGGTGCCCGCGCCGCTCGAGCTCGGTCGCAAGCGCGAAAGCGGGCAGCAGGTGCCCGCCCGTGCCCCCCGCGGCGAGCACGTAGTGGCGGTTCGCCCGGGTCACGATGGCTTGCCCTGCTCGGCGAGCATCGCACGCAGGCCCGGCGTCTCGCGTGTGAGGAAGGGGTTGCGCCGGGTGATCGCCAGCAGCAGCCCG
>JBQCFR010000248.1:0-16348 GCA_051958885.1 Tsuneonella sp. | reverse complement strand
CGGCCCGCAGGCTTATCACCGCTTGCCTACCATGCTCGACCAGGCGGTCGCGGGCGGCCGTGTCACCGAGACCGACATGCCGCCGATCGCGAAACGCGCCGCGCGCCCCGCGCGGCCCCGCCGCGGGCCGAGCGCGTTCCTGACGGTGCAGGAGGGCTGCGACAAGTTCTGCACCTATTGCGTCGTCCCGTACACACGCGGGGCCGAGATTTCGCGTCCGTTCAAGGACTTGCTGCTCGAAGCGCAGAAGCTCGTCGAAGCGGGCGCGCGGGAGATCACGCTGCTGGGCCAGAACGTCAACGCCTGGCGCGGGGAGAACGAAGTCGGCCAACCGGTCGGACTCGACGGGCTGATAAGATCGCTTGCCAAGCTGCCGGACTTGCGGCGAATTCGCTACACCACCAGCCACCCCGCCGACGTGACCGAAGGCCTCATCGCCGCGCACGGCGAGGTCGACAAGCTCATGCCGTTCCTGCACCTGCCCGTGCAAAGCGGCTCCGACCGGGTGCTCAGGGCGATGAACCGCAGCCACACGGCCGAAAGCTATTTGCGCCTGCTCGAGCGCTTCCGCGGCGCGCGGCCCGATCTCGCCGTCTCCGGCGACTTCATCGTCGGCTTCCCGGGAGAGACCGAGCAGGAATTCGCCGAGACGCTGCAGCTCGTCGATGCCGTCGGTTACGCCCAGGCGTTCAGCTTCAAGTACTCACCGCGTCCCGGCACCCCCGCCGCGGCGATGGAGGGGCAGATCGCCCGCGAGGTAATGGACGAGCGCCTGCAGCGCCTCCAGGCCGCGCTCAACCGGGACCAGCTCGCCTTCAATCGCCGCTCGGAGGGCAAGCGCTGCAGCGTGCTCGTCGAACGCACCGGCAAGAAGCCGGGTCAGTGGCTCGGCAAGTCCCCCTGGCTGCAATCGGTGTTCTTCGAAGGGGCGGCCGCGATAGGCGATCTGGTGCCTGTCGATCTCATCGTCGGCGGACCGAATTCGGTCGCCGCCGAACTGCGCCTCGCGCCGGTTGGATGAGCGAACGGGCCGGTGGGAGCGCCCCACCGGCACCGTCTGCCCTGCTTACCAGAAGAACCCGTTATAGACGCGCACCACGCGTCCCGTGCGGACGTTCACCAGCAAGACGTCGTTCCCGTAGCGCACGTAGCTCATGTTGCGGCCCGGATAGGGCAAGCGGTAGGTGCTGTAGTTGTTGATCCGGTAATTGGAGCCCCAGAAGGCGCCGTTCAGGCGCACGCCGGCACTCACTGGGCGGTAGGCGTAGCCACGCGGAGCGACGTAGGCGCTGCGGCGGAAGGCGTCGCGGTGCGTGCGGCGGTAGTCCTGCCAATCCTCGCGGCGTTCCTGCCGGTCCTCGCGCAGTTCCCGCCGATCATGGCGCGCCTCGCGGTAGTCGCCGCGGGCAACGTCGCGGCGCACCTCGCGGCGATCCTTGTTCACCTCGCGGGTGTCGTGGCGAACTTCACCGGCGCTCTGAGCGACGGCGACGCCCGGGCTTAGACTCGCCAGGGCAACGGCGGCGAGCAATAACGTACGCATCGATAGTCTCCTCGTTCACGGCCACTCCCCTCGGGGCTTTTGCGGCGGCCTTGCTGAACAACGCAGCAATCCGCGAAAGGCGAGCGGCAAACTTTGTCGCAAATTGTCGCGCGCTCCTCGCCCGGCTGTGGAAAGCTCGCGCAGCGCCGGGATGCCGGGCCCGCGGCCGCTTGCGCCAGCATGGCGCGGGGCTATCTTCGGTTCGCCGGCCGATCGCGGCCGCGCCGCCTGAAAGGAGCGCATGGCCCGCAAACCCGATCGTGCCGGTCACTCGGCTGTCTCTCCCCCGCCCTCGCCGATGCGCGACAGCCGCCGTGCCCGGGCGGAGCTCGGCTTCGAGGATCAGAGCCTGCTCGGAGCGCTGTTCGGGCAGTTCGACGCCAACCTCGTCCAAGTCGAGAACCGACTCGGTGTGTTCATCTCGGCCCGCGGGGACAAAGTGCAGATCGAAGGCAGCGAAGATGCCGTGGCCCGGGCCCGCGAGACCCTTACGGCGATGTACGACCGGCTCGCCACCAATCAGGAGCTCGACGCCGGAGCGATCGAGTCGCTGATCGCGATGTCGAGCGAACCGACGCTGGAGGGGATCGTGCGCGGCAGCGCGGGCAGTCCGCCGATCATGATCCGCACCCGCCGCAAGACGATCGTGCCGCGCTCGGCGGGCCAAATCCCGTACATGCAGCAGCTTACCAGCAACGACGTGATCTTCGCGCTCGGGCCCGCGGGCACCGGCAAGACCTATCTCGCCGTGGCGCAGGCGGTCAGCCAGCTGATCAGCGGGAGTGTGCAGCGGATGATCCTGAGCCGGCCGGCGGTGGAAGCCGGCGAGAAGATCGGCTTCCTCCCCGGCGACATGAAGGAGAAAGTCGACCCTTACCTCCGCCCGCTCTACGATGCGCTGTACGACTGCATGCCGCCCGAACAGGTCGAACGGCATATCGCCAGCGGCGTGATCGAGGTCGCCCCCATCGCCTTCATGCGCGGGCGTACACTGGCCGACGCGTTCGTGATCCTCGACGAGGCGCAGAACACCACGCGCGAGCAGATGAAGATGTTCCTCACCCGCTTCGGCATGAACAGCCGGATGGTCGTGTGCGGCGACCCGCGACAGATCGACATCCCCGGGGGCGAGCGAATGAGCGGGCTCGCCGACGCCGTATCGCGCCTGGAGGGAGTCGAAGGCATCGCGGTCAGCCGCTTCACCGCCGCCGACGTCGTGCACCATCCGATCGTCGGGCGCATCGTCGAAGCGTACGAAGGGCCGGACGCCTAGTTTCTCGTGGAGCTCGATGTCGATCTCGAAGGCTGGCCCGCAGGCGACTGGCCGGGCGCGGCGCGCGGCGCAGCCGACGCTGCCGCCACGGTCGCGCCGGAGCTCGCCAACCGGCGATTGCAGGTCAGTCTCCTGTTCACCGGCGACGACGAGGTGCGCACGCTCAACCGCCAGTGGCGCAGCCGGGACAAGGCGACCAACGTGCTGTCGTTCCCGATGGTCGACCCGGACGAGCTTGCCGGGCTTGCAGACAGGGGTCCGCCGATTCTGCTCGGTGACCTCGCGCTCGCTGCCGAGACTTGCGCACGCGAGGCCGAGGAGAAGCGCATCCCGCTCCGCGCGCACGTCACTCATCTCATCGTCCACGGGCTGCTCCACCTTGCCGGGTACGATCACGAGACCGGCGAAGACGACGCTGTTGCAATGGAGAATCTGGAGATAAAGGCGCTTGCGATTCTGGGGATCGCCGACCCATATGGGGACCGCGAATGACCTATTGCCGGCGATCAGGGGACAACTAGCGGCCATGCCCGACAGCGATTCCCCGACGGGAGACGGCGACAGTAGGCGCAGCCTGTGGCTTGCGGTGCGCCGGTTCTTCGAAGGCGACGAGAACGAGCGTTCGCTCCGTTCGCAGCTCGAGGAGGCGATTGCCGAGCACGAGGGCGAGCATGCCGCCGAGGAAGAGGAAACCGCGCCGGGCGGATATCTCACGCCGCTCGAAAGGCAGATGCTGCGCAACCTGCTTCATTTCAGCGAGCACGACGCCGACGACGTGGCGATCCCGCGCGGCGAGATCGTGGCGATCCGCTCCGATGCGACGTGGGACGAGCTGGTGGCCGCGTTCGCCGAACATGGCCATTCGCGCCTTCCGGTCTATCGCGACACGCTCGATAGCGTGATCGGCATGATGCACCTCAAGGATGTCTTTCCGTTCCTCGCCTCGGGCGCGCAGCCGCCGGCGAACTGGGCCGCGCTGATGCGCCAGCCGCTGTTCGTGCCGCAATCGCGCAATGCCATCGACGTGCTCGCCGACATGCGCCAGCAGCGGATCCACCTCGCGGTGGTGGTCGACGAGTATTCGGGCACCGACGGGATCATCACGATCGAGGATCTGGTCGAGGAAATCGTCGGCGAGATTGAAGACGAGCACGACGAGGCGCCCGAGGAATGGATCGTCGCGCTCGATGACGGCACATGGGAGTGCGACGCCCGCGCCGAGCTCGACGACATTGCCGAACGCATCGATCCGCAACTCGGCGTAGTCGAGGAGGCGGTCGATACGCTGGGCGGCCTGACTTTCGTGCTCGCCGAGCAAGTGCCGCCGGTCGGAACGGTGGTCACTCACCCCAGCGGGTGGCGGATCGAGGTGATCGCCGGGGACGAGACGCACGTCACCCGGCTGCGGCTGCTCCCGCCCGAGCAGAGCGTGGAGGAACTCGGCCACGCGTGAGCGCTTTCGCAACTGCGAATTAGATGCTCGACAACGCGTGCCGCGAAACCCATTTAGCCCGCGATGGGGATCCGCCGACTGCCTCCGCTTCGTGCGCTGGAAGCCTTTATGCGCGTGGTCCGGCTGGGATCGGCGCGCGCGGCCGCCGCAGAACTCGCGCTCAGTCCCTCCGCGCTGTCGCGCCGGATCGGCAACCTCGAGGAATTCGTCGGCAAGAAGCTGTTCACGCGCGCGCACCAATCGATGCAGCTCACCGACGAGGGGCGCGCGTTCTACGAGGCCGTCGCCCCGCATCTCGATGCGCTGGCGCATGCGGTCGAGGGACAGTCGGACAATCTCGCGCTCCTCCGCCTCCATCTCGGCGTGCTGCCGCTGTTCGGGCGGCAGCGGCTGTTCCCGCGCCTGCCGGAGCTGCGCAAGCTCCATCCCCGCCTGCACATCGACATCGACACCGGACCGCACCTGCTCGACCGGGTCGGCGACACGCTGGATGCCGGGATCGTGCTGCTGCGTGAGCCCGATCCTGCCTTCCACGCCGTGCGGCTCGATCACAACCTCGTCCATGCCATCTGTAGCCGCGAACTCGCCGAAGAGATTGGCCCCGTGCCCAACGAAGCGAAGCTCGCGCGCCAGACCTTCATGACGCACAACGAGCTGCCCGACAGCTTCGCCGCGTGGAAGGAAGGGATCGGCCTCGGCAATCTCGAACCGGCGGCAATCGATCATTACGATTCGGGCCAGCTCCTGCTCGAAGCGGCGGCGCAGGGCCTCGGCATCGCGATCATGCACGACGATCATCTCTTGCGCGCCAAAGACGATCGTCTCGCCCAGCTCTTCGACATCGAGATCAAGAGCCCATACAGCTACTGGTTCATCTGCCGGCCGCGCGCGCTGGAGCAGCGCCCCGTGCGCTTGTTCCACGATTGGCTCGTGAAGGCCGACCTCTAACTGCCAGGCTCCCAGTCCGGCGCGCGGTCGAGCGCCTGCGCCGGCGTTCCCAGGACGTGCCTGCGCAATTCCAGCGAGCTCTTGAGGAGCGGCATGTCGATTTCGAGAAACGCCTGGGGCGACATGCCCAGGAACGCGTGCGAATCGCGGATGAAATGCGAATAGTCCGTGTACCCGGGATCGATCACCAGCGAGCCCTCCCCCCGCCGCGCCGCGCGCATCGCGTGCAGCGAACGCAGAAAGCGCGCTCGGCGCAGCAGGATCTTGGGCGGGAAGCCGAACGCACGGTGCGCAAGCCGCTCGACGCGTCGCACCGGCAGTCCCGTGCGCAGGCTCAGTTCCGAGACCGATGCGATTGCCGGATCGACCAGCGCGGCTTCGATGTGAGCAATCGCGGCGTCGTCGGGCGTAGGCGGCCGTAGCGCTTGCCGGAACAAGGCGTCGAACGCTCTCGGCACGTCGGCATCCTCTGCGAGCGACGCGAAGCACTCGCAGATCGTTTCGGGGGTGCAGGCGGACATCGCCGAAACGGCATCGACGCGGTCGGCCCACTCGCGCGCCGGACCTGAGAAAAAACGTCGCCAGCCCCGCGGCCGAATACCCGCGCTGACTAGGATCCCCGGCCCGGACTCCGACCATGCGAGCCTGCTGCTGGGACCGAAGAGCGATATCCGCCCCGGGCTCAGCCACTCGGCATTGAACGGCCTGACCCGCCAGTCGTCGCCTCCGGCGACGGCGATCCGGAGGCTGGCCCACGCGGGCTCGAAAGCGCCGCGGTGCGGCTGACCGCCAGTCTTGCCGACCGCGTAGAAGTGATACCCGCTGATGAACGGCGCCAGGTCGGCGGCGGGCTGCCACATCGCCATGCGCGGCGCTTTCGCGAGCCCGCATTCCCAGGTCTCGGCGTCGCTTATGCGCCGGTTATCAATGTTATGGTTCACAAGCGCCCCGTTGCGCTCGGTCTATCTCTCTGCGGGAGACCTGTCTACCGAAGCCGTAGCGCGAGCTTATGGCGGACCGCTGTCGGGGCGTGCACCGGCGAGCGCCTGTGCCGGGGCGCCGAGCACGGCCTTACGGAGGTCGAGCGACTGCTTGAGCAGCGGATTGTCGAGCTTGAGGAAGGCCTGCGGCGACATGCCGATGAAGCTCTGCGAATCGCGCACGAAATGAGAATAGTCGGTGTAGGCCGGATCGATCGCCGCCGCGCGGTCTGCGGGCGGCAAGCCGCGGATTGCGTGCAGCGAGCGCAGGAAGCGTGCGCGGCGCAGCAGCAGCTTGGGCGAAAAGCCGAACGCGCGGCGCGCGAGCCGCTCCAGCGCGCGGATGGAAAGCCCGGTGGCGTGCGACAGCTCGGCGACCGTGCCGATGCCGCTGTCGACCAGCGCGCGCTCCATCCTGGCGATCGCCGCGTCATCGCGCGAGAGCGGCGCCATCGCCTGACGCAGCAGCGCGTCGAAGATGCGCGGAATCTCCTCGTCGTCGTGCACCCCGCAGAGCTCGGCATGGAGGTCATCGCTCGAAATGCCGTAGATAGGCGGGCACTCGTCGACCCGGTTGGCCCAGTCGCGTGCTTCGTCGGCGAACAGCCGCACCCACCCGCGGGGGAGGATTCCGGCGCCTACCATCAGCCCGGTCTCGCTCTCCGACCAGGCGATCGCGCTGGTCGGGCCGAACACGGTCACGTGCCCGGGCGCGACCCAGTCGCCGTCGCGGACACGGATGCGCCAGTTCGAGCCTTCGGTCAGCAGCACGCGCAGGTTTGCCCAGGCCGGCTGGAACACATCGCGATGCGGCCGTCCTTCGGGCGTCGCGACGGCATAGAGATGATAGCCGCTGACGAACGGGGCCAGTTCGGCCGCCGGCTTCCAGTAGCGCATCCGCGGCACGAGCGAGAGGCCGCAGGCGGGGCCTGCGGCTTCGCTAAGGGGATGCAGCGCTGTCATCCGCGACCGGCTTCGCCCTAGCCGACGGTGGCTTTGACGATCTTGCCGGGATTGCGCGGCGGTTCGCCCTTGGGCAGCGCGTCGACGTGCTCCATCCCGCTCTCCACCTGGCCCCAGACGGTGTACTGCCGATCGAGGAAGCGCGCGTCGTCGAAGCAGATGAAGAACTGGCTGTTGGCGCTGTCGGGCACCTGTGTGCGCGCCATCGAGCAGGTGCCGCGCACGTGCGGCTCGGAGTTGAACTCGGCCTTGAGATCGGGCTTGTCGCTGCCGCTCATGCCGGTGCCGGTCGGATCCCCGCCCTGCGCCATGAAACCGGGGATCACGCGGTGGAACACGACACCGTCGTAGAAGCCCTCGCGCGCCAGTTCGGTGATCCGCGCCACGTGACCGGGCGCAAGATCGGGCCGCAACTTGATGACCACGTCGCCGCCCTCCCCATTGCCGGTGTCGAGCGTGAGGGTCAGTGTGTCGTCGGCCATGTGCAATAACTCCTTGGGCAAGTTGGCGCCGGTATAGTCAGGAGAACGCCGAAGTCACCCTTGGGTTGCGTTTCCGTGCGCCCGTTATAGAGCCGCGCCATGGCGGCAGACGACATCCTCTCGGGCGAGACGCTGCCACCGGGAGAAGGCGGCCGGCCCGACGACCGGGTCGACGACGAGCGCCACGACGAGGAGAACCGGCTCAAGCCGGAGTACGTCCGCAGCGTCGCCGAAGCACTGGAAGCGGGCGACAAGGGCCGCGCCTACGCGCTTGTCGAACCGCTCCATCCCGCCGACGTCGCCGACCTGTTCGAGTTGATGGGCCGGGAAGACCGCCGGTTGCTCGCCGCCGCGATCACCGACCTGCTCAGCGGCGAGGTGATTGCCGAGCTCAACGACTTCGTCCGCGATGACATGATGGAGGCCTTGCCGCCCGAAGCGGTCGCGGGGATTGCCGAGCAGCTCGACACCGACGACGCGGTCCAGCTGATCGAGGATCTCGAGCCCGCCGAGCAGGCCGCGGTGCTCGCCGAGCTGGAGCCCGAGGACCGCGCCGCCATCGAGAGCGCGCTGTCCTACCCGGAGGAAACCGCCGGCCGGCTGATGCAGCGCGAGTTCGTCGCGGTGCCAGAGCACATGACCGTCGGCGACCTGATCGACTATTTGCGCGAAGGCGGCGACCGCGGCGCCGAGCTGCCCGACGATTTCTGGGAGATCTTCGTCGTCGACCACGCTCACCATCCGGTGGGCACCTGCCAGCTGTCGTGGATTTTGCGCACGCCCCGCAATATCGCACTCGCCGACGTGATGAAGCGCGACCAGACGCTGATCCCGGTCTCGACCGATCAGTAAGAGGTCGCGCTGATGTTCCAGAAATATGCGCTGATCTCGGCCGCGGTGGTGGACGAAAGCGGCCGGCTGGTGGGGCAGATGACGGTGGACGACGTGGTCCACATCATCTCCGAGGAAGCGGGTGAGGACGTGCTGCTGCTGTCGGGCGCGGGCGACGGCGACATCAACGAACCCCTGCCCGTCACCGTGCGCACGCGCCTCACGTGGCTGGTCATCAATCTCGGCACGGCGATCATTGCCGCCAGCGTGGTGGGCCTGTTCCAGGGGGCGATCGCGCGCTTCGCCCTGCTCGCGGTGCTGATGCCGATCGTCTCCGGCATGGGCGGCAATGCCGGCACGCAGACGCTGGCGGTGATCGTGCGCGCACTCGCCACCAACCAGCTGACCGACGCGAACACCTGGCGCATGGTCGGCCGTGAACTGACCATCGCGATGGCCAATGGCCTGGCGCTCGGCACGCTGATCGGCGGCGGCACCTGGCTGCTGTTCGGCAACCCGCTGCTCGGCGGAGTGATCGCCGCGGCGATGGTGATCAACAACCTCACCGCCGGCCTCGCGGGCATCGCGGTGCCGGTCATGCTCGACCGGGCGCGGATCGATCCGGCGGTGTCCTCGGCGGTGTTCGTCACCACCGCCACCGACGTGATGGGGTTCTTCTCATTCCTCGGCCTGGCAGTGCTGACCGGCCTCGCCTGAGCGGCTTGAGCCGCGGGCGAACACGCCTACATCGCTCTCCATGCCGCTCAGCATGACCAAGATCGCCTATCGCTCGAAGAGCCTCGCCAGCCTGCGCCAGTGGGTCGAGGCAGAGGCCGAGGCGCACATGCGCACGCGCTATCTGCCCAAGCGCCATGCCGAGATGATCGGCGGGTCGCTGTACTGGATCATGGACCACGCGATCGTCGCCCGCTGCGAGATCCTCGGCTTCGAGCAGCGCCCCGATGCGCACTGGACCATCCGGCTCGCGCCCAGGCTGGTCCTGGTCGCGCCTCAGCACAAGCGAGCGCACCAGGGCTGGCGCTACCTCGAGGAAAAGAATGCTCCCCGCGACCTGAAGGACGGTGAGGAAGCCGGCGACGCGATCCCCGGGCGGCTCGCCGGCCGGTTGACCAAGCTCGGACTCATCTGAGCCGGAAAAGAGGAAGTTGATTGCCAGTGGTGAGCCGCCGCGGCACAAGCCAAGGCGACAACGGGGGCCTTCAGCTTGGACTTAGCCGCTCTCCAGCACGTGTTCGCGGGAATGCTCGTGGGGCTTGCGGTCGGCTTGACCGGGGTCGGCGGCGGTTCGCTGATGACGCCGCTCCTCGTGCTGATCTTCCACACCAAGGTGCAGACCGCGGTGGGCACCGACCTGCTGTTTGCCGCGATCACCAAGGTGGTCGGCACCGGCGTTCATCAGGGCCATCAAACGGTCGACTGGATGATCGTCCGGCGGCTGGCGACCGGCAGCATGCCCGCGGCGATCGTCACGCTGGTCGCGCTCAACACGTTCCTGCACATCGGCCACAAGGCGGAACACGCGATCCTGATCGCACTCGGCGTATTGCTGGTGATCACGTCGGTCAGCCTGCTCTTCCAGCGCCGCCTGCTCGCGTACGGGGCGACTCACACGATCGTCCATTCCGAGAAGACCTTCTGGCCGACTGTGGCGCTCGGCGCCGTGCTCGGCGTACTGGTGACGATCACCTCGGTCGGCGCCGGAGCGATCGGAGCGACGCTGCTGCTGCTGATCTACCGCCGCGTGCCGGTGGCGCGCATCGTCGGCACCGACATCGCGCACGCCGTGCCGCTCGCGTTGCTCGCCGGAGCGGGGCACTGGTTCATCGGCAACGTCGACCTCGCTCTGCTCGTCAACCTGCTATTGGGCTCGATCCCGGGGGTCATCGCCGGCAGCCTGCTGTCATCCCGCTCGCCGGAGAAGGTGGTCCAATTCGCTCTCGCCGCCATTCTGATGGTCTCGGGCGTGCGCTTGCTGATGCAGTAGACCTCTCGGAACGTCGCCACCCCGGCCCGCGTTGGTCTGGAGAAGGAGACTCCCGATGACCCAGCGCAATCCGCACCCCGACAACGACCTCATCGACCAGGCCGAGACCGACAGCATGCCGGGCGCACAAGGCAGCAGCAGCGGCGGGCAGGTCAACCGCCGGGTCGGCTCGCGCGCAGACGAGAAGACGGCGGAAGGCACTCTCGTCGGCAATGAAGTCGAGACCGCAACCGGCTCCGACAATCCGGCTCAGGACGAGCTGAAAGGCGACAAGACCATCGAGCGGTTGCGCGAAACCCAGTCGGGCTGATCGCCCGCTTAGCCGACCGCCGAACGCCGCTCCACCACGCGCCGGATCACGTTGGCATACGTCGCCGGGTCCTGTGCACCAGGCACCAGGAACTTGCCGTCGATCACCATCGCGGGGACGCCTGTAATGTTGTGCTCCCACGCGCGGCGTTCCTCCGCGCGCACGTCGGCGCCGAGCACTTCGTCGTCGAGCGCGGCCGCGGCCTCGGCGCGGGCAAATCCCTGTTCCTCGGCGATGGCGAGCAGCACGTCGCGCTCCCCGATCCGGCGGCGCTGCTGGAAATGCGCATCGAACAGCGCGAGCTTGAGGTGCGTCTGCGCCTCAGCCCCGTGCGCCGCAAGCGCCCAGCGCAGCAGCTTGTGCGCGGCAAAGGTGTTCCACATCATCGCCGGCGGCGCTTCGCCCTCGCCGGTATAAGCGAACGAGTAGCCCGCCGCGCGCGCCCGCTCGGCCATGCCCTCGCGCGCCGCCTCCGCCTGCTGGGGCGTCCGCCCATACTTACGCGCGATGTGCGCCTGGCTGTCCTCGCCGTGTGCCGGCATGTCCGGGTTGAGCTCGAACGGCAGCCAGCTCACGTCCGCCTCGATCTCGCCGGCAAGCTGCTCAAGCGCAGTCTCGAGCTGCTTGTATCCGATAATGCACCACGGGCACATCACGTCCGACCAGATGTCGATCGACACGCGCGCGGTCATCGGTCGAGCCACCAGGTCACGAGATGGTGCGCAATCGCGAACGAGCGCGGGAAAATGAGGTCGGCCGTGCCATCCGCGCCGGCCGCGCGCGCCTGCTCCAGCTCGTCTCTGGTGAACCAGCGCGCTTCCTCGAGCTCGTTGGTGTCGATGGTGATCGCCGGGTCGTCGGCATAGCTATGGCACCCGATCATCAGCTGACTCGGAAACGGCCACGGCTGGCTGGCGACATAGGTTACGTCCCTTGCTCGCACACCGGCCTCCTCGAACACCTCGCGCGCGACCGCCTCCTCGATGGTTTCCCCCGGTTCGACGAAACCTGCAAGCGCCGAATAAATCCGGGGCGGAAACCGCGGCTGACGGCCGAGGAGCAGGCGGTCCTCGTGCTCAACCAGCATGATGGTGACCGGATCGGTGCGCGGGAAATGCTGCGCCCCGCAAGCGGGGCAGTCGCGCTGCCACCCGCCCTTGGCGAGCTGCGTCGGGGACCCGCAGCGCGCGCAGAACCGGTGCCGCGCGTGCCAGTCCACCAGGCTGCGTGCGCCGCCGTAGGTCGCGAGATCGGCCGGCGCTAGCATCTGCATCGCGGCCCAGATCGCCGGGTCGGCATAAGCGGGCCCGCCCGCCCCTTGTGCCGGCACCGCGGCGAAGCACGCCTTGCCGTCGAGCAGGCCGAGAAACGCCAGCTCGGCGTCATCGGGCGCTTCGGCAAGCGTGCCCCATTCGAGCGCTCCCGCCTCGTCGAACACGGGATTGAGACCCTCCAGCCGCAGCAGACGGGCGCGGAAGTTCATCAGCCCGGCGAGCGCCGCCGGGTCCGTGCGGAGATGGTCTGCGCGGTCGAGCGGCGAGCCCGAGAAAGCGATGTGCGGACCGCTCACGCTGCCTTCTTGCTCGCCATGGTGAAGATGTCCTTGGCGACCGCGACCGGGAACTCGGCGTGGATGGGATAAGTGCTGTCGGGCATGTACTGCGTCATCAGGTTGGCGCGCAGCCCGCGCCTCATGTCGACGAAGGCGACCGTCCCCGCCGCACCGCCCCAGCCGTAAGTGCCGGCGGTCGCGCCGAGCCCGACCCGGCCGCCGGCGCCGAAGCCCGCCCCGTCGGCGAATGTCCCATTGGTGCTGACCCCCGGTGGCAGGAGGTTAGACGTGCCGACACGGACCGCGGATTCGCTGAGGACTCGCTTGCCGTCGATCATCCCCAGCCCGAGCAGCATGCGAAGGAACCGGTCGTAGTCGCGCGGGCTGCTGACCAGACCGGCGCCACCGAACGGGAATGCCGGTTCATCGAGATAGACCGACTGGCTCGGCGGATCGATCGGGATCGGCGTGCCTTCGAGGATGCCGTAGTTGGTTGTGAGGCGCTCCGCCTCGCTTGCCGGTACGCGGAAGAACGTGCTGCTCATCCCGGTCGGCCCGAGAATGCGCTCCTGCAGGAACGTATCGAAGGGCTGGCCGGAGACCACTTCGATGACCCGGCCGAGCAAGTCGAGGCCCACCGAATACGACCAGTGCGTGCCCGGCTGGTAGACCAGCGGCAGCTCGGCCAGCCGGTCGGCGAAAGTGGCCAGGCTGCGCACAGTCTCTCCGCGCCCAAAGATCTTCTGGATAGCGGGGAGCTTGGTCACTTGCCCCGGAATGACGCCCGCTGCTTCGTAAGCGTCCTTGATCGGGCCCTTCTGGATGATCGAATAGCCGAGCCCCGCGGTGTGGGTCAGCAGATTGCGGATGGTGATCGGCCGCGCCGCCGGCTCGAGGTCGGTGATCGAACCGTCGTAGGTCTTCTGGACCTGCATCTTCGCGAACTTGGGCAGGATGTCAGACAGCGGCTGATCCAGCCCCAGCTTGCCCTCGGAGATCAGCTGCATCACCGCCATGCCGGTGATCGGCTTGGTCATCGAGTAGATGCGATAGAGGCTGTCCGGCCCCGCGGGTGCGTCGGTGCCGAAGGCGAGATCACCCTTGGCGAGGAACACCGGCTCACGCTGATCCCACCCCAGCGCTGCGACGACGTTGGCGAGCTTCCTGCTGTCTACGTAGCTGTCGATCAGCGCCTGGACATTGGTCCACCCGCCCGGAGCGGCCTCGGCCCAGCTCGCCGCGGGCCAACCGCCCAGGGCGACCCCGGCGCCGAGCAAGGCGCCCCCGCGCAGCAGCGCGCGCCGCGACACCTGCGGCTCGCCAAAATCCGTGAACGCCATCGACCACCTCGCCTCTCGGTTTCGTTTCGAAATGCGCGCTGCGGCGCGCCGGGTCAATCGCTTGCGAGCGCCCGCCGCGCGGCCTTGAGGAACAGCGTCGGCAGCCCGGCGTGTTCGATGTCGGCGAGCGGCCACCATTCGCCCTCCGGCACGGCGTCCGTCTCGCCGCGGAAGACCCGTACCGCGAGATCGAGATCGAAGTGAGTGAAACCGTGGCTGACGATGCCGGCGTCTTGCCATTCGCCACACGCAGGTGGAGCGGCGTCGCCGGCCCCGCCCGCGGGCCAGCCGTCGTCGGGCAGCGCCCGCATGCCGCCGAGCATGCCCTTGCCGGGCCGGCGGACGAGGCGGACCGCGCCGCCCTGCTCGATCCACCAGGCAGTGCCCTTGCGCAAGGGCCGCGCGCGCTTGGCCGGCTTGACCGGGAAGCGCTCCTGCTCCCCCCGCGCTCGCGCTGCGCATCCGGCCGCGAGCGGGCACAGCAGGCAGCGCGGCGCGCGCGGTGTGCAGATGGTCGCTCCGAGGTCCATCATCGCCTGCGCGAAGTCGCCCGCCCGCGCGGCGGGCGTAAGCGCCGCGACATGCGCGCGGATCGCCTTGCGCGCGCCCGGCAGCGGCTCTTCGATCGCGAACAGGCGTGCGATCACGCGCTCGACGTTCGCATCGACCACCGCGGCAGGTTCCCCGAACGCGATCGCTGCGACCGCGGCGGCGATGTAGGCGCCGACCCCGGGGAGCTCGCGCAGCGCCTGTTCGGTCTCCGGGAACTCTCCCCTGCCCGCCACCAGCCGGGCGCAGGCGATGAGATTGCGCGCGCGCGAATAGTACCCGAGCCCCGCCCACGCGGCCATGACGTCGGCCTCGTCCGCCGCCGCGAGCGCCTCGACCGTCGGCCACCGCTCGAGGAATCTGGCATAGTAGGGTACGACGGCGGCTGTGGTCGTCTGCTGCAGCATGACTTCGGACAACCACACGCGATATGGCTCGGGCGCGGGGGCGCCCGGCGGGCTGCGCCAGGGGAGTTCGCGCGCGTGCACATCGTACCAGGCGAGCAGCAGGCTCGCGGCGCTCTGCTCGCTGGCGTCCACGCGCGGGCTATGGCATGGCGGCGGCCGAAATGGAACGGGACGCCAAGCCGAAAGCCGCCAGGCAGTGGGAACGCCCGCGCGGCGGCTCGGCCAAGGCGATCTCCGACCTCATGCCACAGATCGGCCGCACCGCGTTTCGCCGCTTCGGCTTCGTCCAGTCGAGCGTGGTCACCCGCTGGCCCGAGATCGTCGGGCCGACGCACGCGAAAGTCTGCGCGCCAGAGGCGATCCGTTTCGCTCCCGGCGAGAAATCGGAAGGCATCCTCCAGCTCGTGGTGCTGCCGGCGCACGCACCGCTGATCCAGCACGTGATCCCCGAGATCATGGAGCGGGTGAACCGCTTCTTCGGCTACAAGGCCGTGGCGCGGGTCAAGCTGCGGCAAGGCGAGGTTAAGCCGCCGCATGGTGAGAGCCGCGTGGCGGGGCCCCCATCGCTAAAGCCGATTCCGATGGAACTGGGGGATTCGCTGCGCGACATCGGCGATCCCGAGCTGCGCACGGTGCTCGAATCGCTCGCTCGCAGTCTGGGCGCGCAGGAGGAAAACGAGGGATGAAAGCTATTCGCCTGGCCGCGGTTATCGTAGCCGCGCTGTTCGCCATGGCTGCGGGGGCGCCCAACTGGAACACCGTCATCAGGGCGACCGACGGCGGCCACCTGATCGGCAATCCCGACGCCAAGGTGAAGCTGATCGAATTCGTCAGCTACACCTGCCCGCACTGCGCGCATTTCGCGCAGGACGGCGACGGCGCGCTGCAGATCGCCTACATCGGTCCGGGCAAGGTCAGCGTCGAGGTCCGCCACGTCATCCGCGATCCGATCGATCTCACCATCGCGATGCTCGCCAACTGCGGCCCCGTGGCCAAGTTCCCGCGCAATCACGCCGCCTTCATGCTGAGCCAGAAGGACTGGATTCCGGTCGCGATCAACGCCTCCAAGGCACAGCAGCAGCGCTGGTACAGCGGCGCCGAGGCCGCACGCCGCCGCGCGATCGCGAGCGACTTCGGCTTCTACGACATCATGGCGCGCCGCGGCTACGAGCGGACCGAGGTCGATCGCTGCCTGGCCGACGACGCCGCGGCCAAGCGCATGGCCGCGACGTCTGCCGCCGACACCGCGAAGTGGGACATTCCCGGCACTCCCAGCTTTGCGATCAACAACGTGCTGCTGAGCGGCACGCACGAATGGAGCCTGCTGAAGCCGCAGCTCGACGCGCGCCTGTAACTGCTTGCGGCCGCGATGTAGCTGTGGAAAGCGCCGCCGCGCGCTTCTAGCCGCACCACGCATCGTCTAGTCTTCCCTCTCGACCCTCCCGAGGATTTCATGCCCGCAAGCCGCATTCGCACCATCGCTCTCGTCGCCGCCGCCGGTCTGGCGCTGGCTGGCTGCGGCAAGAAGGCCGACGACGCGAACACTCCCCCGGCGAGCGACAAGGCGCTGGCGAGCGTGGCCGCGCCCGCCGGACAGCAATGGTCCGACGTGGTCGCGACCACCGAGGCGGGCGGCTACCGCATGGGCAACCCCGATGCGCCGCTCAAGCTCATCGACTACGGTTCGCTGTCGTGCCCCCACTGCGCCAAGC
>JBQCFR010000247.1:0-4233 GCA_051958885.1 Tsuneonella sp. | reverse complement strand
AGGAGGTTGAGGAACGCGTCCTGCAGGTTGCCCTGCTTGCCGCTGGTCGGAGCGATCGCGGGCTCCGGCGCGGCCTCTTCTTCCTTGGGCGGCTTGGGTTTGGCTGACAACGTGCGGCTGGTGGACATTCCTGTCTCCTGTTGTTGGCGGCCGCGCTTACGGTCCGCATTCTGGTCCGCTCGCTCCAAAGAAGCGCGGGGACCGGCTGTGCAACGCGATATGGCTTGGCTACTTTTCTAGTGCAAATGCATATGCTGCAACTGCGTTCCTAGGCCGCGCCGATGTTTCATTCCTCGCCGCTACGGTCGCCCATACCGAGGAGCTTGAGCTTTCGGTGGAGCGCGGATCGCTCCATTCCGATGAACGTCGCGGTCTTCGAGATGTTGCCCGAAAACCGGCGAATCTGGATGCTGAGGTACTCGCGTTCGAAGCTTTCCCTCGCCTCCCGCAGCGGCACCGCCATCAGCGCGGCAAGGCCCCCGCCCCCGCCCAGCTTGCCGCCGGTCACTTCCCCCGGCAGCATGTCCGCCTCGATCGTGTCGAGGCGGTCGCGCGGCGTGAGGATGACGGTTCGCTCGACCACGTTGCGCAGCTGGCGAACGTTGCCCGGCCAGTCGTACGCCTGCAGCGCCGCCATCGCCTCCTGCGATATCGTGGGGGGCACCAGGCCCTGTTCGGACGCGTAACGGGTGAAGAAATGCTCGGCGAGTTCGGGGATGTCGTCGCGCCGTTCGGCGAGCGAGGGGATGGCCACGGGCACCACGTTGAGGCGGTAGAACAAGTCCTCGCGGAAGCGCTTCTCCTCCATCTCGCGCGCGAGATCGCGCGAAGTCGACGATACCACGCGCACGTCGACGCCGACCTGGCGGCTACCGCCCACGCGCACGAAGCTCTGCTCGGTGAGCACCCGCAGGATCCGCGCCTGCGTCGACAGCGGCATGTCCGCCACCTCGTCGAGGTAGAGCGTGCCGCCGTCCGCCATCTCGAGCAGGCCCGGCCGCTCGAGCTTGCCGTCGACCTCTTCGCCGAACAGCTCGTTCTCGAACCGCTCGGGGGTGATCCGGGCCGAATTCACGGTCACGAAGGCGCTTTCGGCGCGGGGGCTCCAGCTGTGGAGCAGCCTGGCGGCGACTTCCTTGCCCGCCCCGGCCGGCCCGCTGATGAGCACGCGGCTGCCGGTATTGGCGACACGCTTGAGAGTGGCGCGCACCTGGTTGATCGCCGCCGAATTGCCGGTGAACTCCTCGCCCCTGCTGAAGCCCTGCCGCAGCCGCGTGTTCTCGCGCCGCAGGCGTTCGGTTTCGGTCGCGCGCTCGACCAGCAGCAGCAGGCGCTCGGCCTCGAAGGGCTTTTCGATGAAGTCCATCGCGCCCCGGCTGACGGCCGAAACCGCGGTGTCTATATTGCCGTGGCCGGAGAAGATGATCACCGGCAGCGCGGGCTCGCGCTTCTTGATCTCGTCGAGCACCTCCAGCCCGTCCATCGCGCTGCCGTGGAGCCATACGTCGAGTAGGACGAGGCTCGGCCGGCGCTCGTCGATCGCGCTCAGCGCCGCGGTGCTGTCCCCCGCGGTGCGGCAGTCGTAGCCTTCGTCGCTGAGCACGCCGGAGACGAGCTCGCGGATGTCGCGCTCGTCGTCGACGATCAGGATATCGAGCGCCATCAGATCATCTCCATTCGGGTCATTCGGCGGCCTCGTTGCCTCTCGCGAGTGGATCGCGCGCAAACCGCAAGGTCACCCGCGTGCCGCCGCCGGCGGCATTGGTGAACGCCATGTCGCCGCCGTGTTCCTCGACGATCTTGTTGACGATCGCGAGGCCCAGCCCGGTGCCTTTCTCGCGCGTGGTCACGTAGGGCTCGACGATCCGCTCGCGGTCCTTCGGCAGGCCGACGCCGTTGTCTTCGACGGACACGGTGAAGAACGCCTGATCGAGCACCGCCTCGACCGCGATCGTGCCGCGGTAGTCGGGCTCGGACACCTTCTCCTTGGCCTCGACCGCCTCGACCGCGTTCTTGCGCACGTTGGTCATCGCCTGGCCGAACTGGTGCCGGTCGCAGGCGAGCTGGATCGGACCTTCTTCTTCGGTGGAGAAGCGGAAATTCACCTGCGGATGCGCGACCTCTTGCAGGAACAGCGCCTGCCGCACGAGGTCGAGCGCGTCTTCCTGGCGGAACATCGGCTTGGGCAGGCGTGCGAAGCTGGAGAACTCGTCGACCATCTTCCTGAGGTCGCCGACCTGGCGCACGATCGTGCTGGTGAGCTCGTCGAACAGCTCGCCATCGACCTCGATCTGCTTGCGGTAGCGGCGCTTGAGCCGCTCGGTGGCGAGCTGAATCGGGGTGAGCGGGTTCTTGATCTCGTGCGCGATCCGGCGTGCGACATCGGACCAGGCGGCCTGCCGCTGGTCGAGGAGCTGGCGGGTGATGTCCTCAAAGGTGATGACGCGGCCCTCGGACGCAGCGGTGACCTTGACCGCGAGGGTGAGCAGCTCGCCCCTGCGGTTGTAGCTGACGATGCCGCTCGACAGCCGCGCCTCCACCAGCGCCACTACTTGCGGGGCCAGTTCGTCGAGCGTCAGCCCGACCGGTGCCGGGCCCTTTTCCCCCAGCAGCAGTTCCTGCGCCGAACTGTTCATCAGCAGGACGCGCGCGTTTGCGTCGATCGTGACGATGCCGGCGCTGATCGATTCGATGACCGCTTCGATGAACGCGCGGCGTTCGTCCAGCTGGCGGTTGGCCCCGACCAGCGCATCGGTCTGCTTTTCCAGTTGCGAGGTCATGCGGTTGAACGCGCGGTTGAGCATGCCGATCTCGTCGGCGCCCGTGCGCCCCTCGACCCGCATCGCGAAGTTGCCGGCGCCCACCTTGCGCGCCGCGCCGACCAGTTCGGTCAGCGGCTCGACCTGGCGATCCGCAAAGCGCAAGGCGAACCACACCGCCAGACCCACCAAGGCGAGGCTGACGAAGAACAGCGCCAGATTGAACCGCAGTTGCAGCGCTCGCGCGCGCTTCGTCAGGACGTCGTACGCCGCGGCGATATTCTGCGCGCGCTGGAACGAATTGAAGCTCGGCGCCTCGGCGTTGCGCGCGTTGTAAAGGAATATACCCGTCGCCGGGTCGATCGGCGCGACCGCCGCGATCCGGGTCGGGCTGCCCTCGACCACCACCTGCTCGCCCTTCTTCAGCCGCGTGAAGACCGACTTGGGCAGCTTCTGCGGCTGATTGTCGGCGCGCAGGTCGAACAGCGCGGCGGTGCGCAGGCTGCCGTCGGGCAGTTCCTGCAGGATCGCGGATTCATTGATATCCCGCCCCTGCGCCTGGTAGCGGTAGAAGTCGGCGAAGGCCGAATCCGCCAACGTGCCCTTCTCGAAATAATAGCGCATGTCGCTGGCCATGGTGATGGTCTCGTTGGCGACCTCCAGCTGGTTCTGCTCGTAGTAGTTGCGCGCCAGTTCGTTGGCATTGCGCATCAGGCCGCGCGAATCGTCGGAGAACCAGAAGTCCACGCCCGACTGGAACAGGAACGCGGCGAACGCGGCGACCAGCAGGGTCGGGATCGCCGCGACGATCGAGAAGAAGAACACCAGGCGCACATGCATGCGCGCGGTGGTCCCGGCAGCGCGGCGCAACGCGAGCCTGCGCCCGGCCAGCACCACCAGCGCCATCGCCGGAAGCAGCGTTCCGATCAGCAGCCCCGCGACTTGCCGCGAGGGAAGCAGCTGGCCGTCCGGGGGAGCCTTGGCGAACGCGTACCACGTGCTCCACGCCATGCCGGCGAGCGCGATGAGGCAGACAATCTCCAGAACGAAGTACAGGTTCGCCCGGCGCGAGGCGACCACGAACCGGCGCCACCAGCGCGGACTCCTGCGAACGTGTGCCGCTGCCTGTTCACTCATCGTTGCGTCGCTACAACAGCGGTGTTGCAGTTTTGCAAGTCAATTTCGGTGAACCGCCGGCTTCTCAGGCACGAGGCGAGAAGTGGTCGGGATCGAGCGCCAGGTCGGCGAGCTTCTTGCGCAGCGTGTTGCGGTTGATGCCGAGCAGCTTCGCCGCCCTGAGCTGGTTGCCCCCGGTGCGCCCGAGGGCATGCTCGAACAGCGGCCGCTCGAACGCTGCGAGCGCCTGGTGGTAGAGCGATCCCGCCTGCGGCCGTGCCTGGGCAAGCCAGCGCTGCAAGGCTTCGCCGAGAGCCTCGGCATCGCCGGCGCCGCGCTCCGCCGGCGCCTCGCCGAT
>JBQCFR010000246.1:0-5261 GCA_051958885.1 Tsuneonella sp. | reverse complement strand
TGTAGGGGCTGCCTGTCCGAGATCGTGCTTCAAGACCGCCGCTCGAGTCGAGCGCAGCCGAGACACGCTGGCGCGGCGGAGCGGTGTCTCGACTGCGGCCTTCGGCCTCCGCTCGACACGAACGGAGGTGGAAAAGATACGTTTATTAGGCCGGTCAGCCTGCCCCCATCGCCCGGTCGAGCCGCTCGCGCAGCTTCAGCACGGCGGCGGGGCGCATCTCGAATCGGTCGCGCCATGCGGTGTCGAGCCGCGCGATGCGCTGGTGAAACGCCTCGGTATCGCCAATGAGCTGCCGCGTCGCCGGCTCGAGCAGCGCCAGCTGCTCAGGATCGGAGGGCCGGTCGGGCGGCAGCGTGCCGTGGCGGCGCAGCTGGAACTCGCTCAGTTCGCCGGTGAAGAACGCGCGGTGATTGAGCAGCCAGGCGAGGATATGCATCATCCGCGTGGTGGTGCGCAGGCCTTCCACAGATAGCGCGATGCGCACCAGGTCCTCGTTGACGGACACCGGACGCGGGGAGAGGTCGAAGGCGGCGCGCACCTCGTCCGCGAGCACCAGCGCCTCGCAGTACAGCGTCTCGATGATCGGCTCGCTGAGATTGGTCGGTCCAGCCATGTCAGGCCTTTCGCTAATCCACCCCAGCACCGCTCGCCACAACGGCCGCTGAACAATCCCATGTCATTTCGGGACTGTCCCCGTCGGAGACAGTTTTACGCGATTATGTCCGGTAGCAGGGTATCCTCGATGATCGCGATCTGGTCGCGCAGGCGCAGCTTGCGCTTCTTCAGGCGGGCGATCTGGAGCTGGTCGGTCGAACCGCTCGCGGTGAGGGCATCGATCGCCGCGTCGAGATCGCGGTGCTCGGTGCGCAGCACCGCCAGGCGTTTTCTCAGCTCCTGTTCGTCCACCCGTCCAGCCCCGCCAGAAATCGTTTCGTCTCGCCCTGCGCAACGCCCCGCCGCTTAGGCTTTCGTGAGGGGTTCGCAAGGTATGGATGTTGTGGTTTGATGGCAAATGCGCGGCTCGCCCGCGAGACGGACGAGTCGCTCCCCAGGGCCGCCAAGCCCAATGAAGGAGACACAGATGGCATCGTCCTCCCACCTCAGCGCGCTCGAAACCAAGCATGCCGGGCTCGACGCCCAGCTGCGCGACGAAATGAACCGCCCCGCGCCCAATGCTGCGACGATCCAGTCTCTCAAGAAGCAGAAGCTCAGGATCAAGGAGGAGCTGCGCACGCTCTGACCGGCTCTTTCACTTGACCCGCCTGGCGGCGGCGGGAGGGATGGCGCGCTGCGGCGGCTTCAAGCACAGCCTGAAGCCGATCCGCGCGCGCCATTTCCCATTTCCGGGCGGGTGCTGTAGGCGACCCGCATGAGCGCCGTCTCTGCCGCCCGCCAGATACTCACCCAGCTGCACGAGGTCATGGCCTCGCGCCTGCATCCGCAGGGCAAGCTCGACCGCGTGGTCGAGGTGATCGGCGAAGCGCTCGATAGCGAGGTCTGCTCGATTTATCTCCTGCGCGAAGGCATGCTCGAGCTGTTCGCCACCCGTGGCCTCGAGCAGGACGCCGTGCACGTCACCCAGCTGGCGGTGGGCGAAGGTCTCAACGGCATCATCGCCGAGCACATCGAGACGCTCAACCTGGCGGAAGCCGCCGCCCATCCCGATTTCGCGTACCGCCCGGAAACGGGGGAGGAGAAGTTCCACTCGTTCGCGGGCGTGCCGATCGTCTACCGCGAGCGCGCGGTGGGCACGCTCTGCGTCCAGCACGCCGAGCCCCGGCGCTACGAAGAGATCGAGATCGAGGCGCTGCAGACCGTGGCCATGGTGCTGTCCGAGCTCATCGCTCATGCCGGACTGGTCGACGAGGAGCAGGCCGGGCTGACAGAGGCGCAGACGGGGCCCGAGATCGCCAGCGGCCTCATTCTGGTGAAGGGTCTCGCCAGCGGCTACGCGGTGTTCCACCAGCCGCGCGTCCATGTCGATCAGGTGGTGGCCGACGACATCGAGGCTGAACGCCAGCGCGTGTACCGCGCGTTCGACAAGATGCGCGATCAGATCGACACGATGGCGAGCCAGGCCGAATTCGGGGTAGGCGGCGAGCACGAGGAGGTGCTCCAGACCTACAAGATGTTCGCCTACGACGAAGGCTGGAGCCGGCGCATCAACGAGGCGATCGATTCCGGCCTCACCGCGGAGGCGGCGATCGAGCGCGTGCAGCAGAGAACGCGGATGCGCATGCGCGAGATCGACGATCCGTTGCTGGCCGACCGAATGCACGACCTGGAGGATCTCGCGAACCGTCTGCTGCGAATCGTCTCGGGCCAGCTCGGCACCGCGGCGACCCAGGGCCTCAAGCGCGACACCATCCTGATTGCCAAGAACCTGGGTCCTGCGGAACTGCTCGAATACGACCGCCGCCGGCTGAAAGGCGTGGTGCTCGAGGAAGGCTCGCTCACCGCGCATGTGGTGATCTTCGCGCGCGCGATGGGCGTGCCGGTGCTCGGGCGCGTGCGCGGTCTGCGGGGGCTGGTGCGGGAGGGCGACGAGGTTCTGCTCGATGCGGAAAAGGGCAGCGTCACGTTCCGCCCCGCGCAATCGATGGCTGACGCTTACGATGCGCGGTTTGCCAAATCGAAGGAGCGCCAGGCGCTCTATGCCGAGCTCCGCGATGTCGAGCCGTTCACGCGCTGCGGGACACGGATCACGGTGATGATGAATGCCGGCCTGCGCGACGACATGGCCGCGCTGCCGCTGGTCGGCGCGGACGGGGTCGGGCTGTTCCGCACCGAATTCCAGTTCCTGGTCTCGGCCACGCTGCCGCAGCGCGAGCGCCAACTCCGTCTCTACCGCGATGTGCTCGACGCCGCCGGCGACAAGCCGGTCACCTTCCGCACCGTCGACATCGGCGGGGACAAGGCGGTGCCGTACCTCTCCAGCGACGGCGCGCAGAGCGACGAGAACCCGGCGATGGGCTGGCGCGCCCTGCGCCTCGCGCGCGAGCGCGAAGGGCTGCTCAAGGCGCAGGCGCGCTCGCTTCTGGAAGCTGCCGCGGGGCGCAAGCTCAACGTGATGTTCCCAATGGTGTCGGAGCCGTGGGAATTCGATGCCGCAAGGGCGGTGTTCGACGAACAGCTGGCGTTTCTCAAGGGGCGCAAGAAGATCCTCCCAGAGACGATCCGTTACGGCGCGATGCTGGAAGTGCCCGCGCTTGCCGAAGTGCTCGACGAGATGTTGCCGCGCGTTTCGTTTCTGTCGGTCGGGACCAACGACCTCACGCAGTTCCTGTTCGCCGCCGACCGGGCCAACCCGAAGCTCGCCGAACGCTACGACTGGCTGAGCCCGGCGATCCTCCGGTTCCTGCGGCGGGTGCAGCTGGCAGTCGCCGGCAGCGGGGTCGACCTCGGCGTGTGCGGAGAGATGGGCGGCCGGCGGCTCGAGGCGCTCGCGCTGCTCGGGCTCGGCTATCGGCGCTTTTCGATCACGCCGGTGTCGATCGGCCCGCTCAACGAACTCATTCGCAAGGTCGATCTCGCCGAGATCCGCGATGCGATGAGCGCCTGGCTGGCGGCGCCGCCGGCGAGCTTGCGCGGTGCGCTCCAGCAGTGGGCGACCGAGCGCGGTATCGAGACCGACTGACGCGCGAGCGGCGCGGCTCGTCGCTTAGCTGGGCGGCGCAGGGTGTCGGCCGGCTTGACACTAGCGGCGAACCGACGCTTTCTGACGGCAAGCGGGGCTGGATCGGACATTCGCGCATAAGAGCGGGTCGCAATCGGGACGGGTGATGACGGACAATGTCGATTTGACCGCGGAGCAGCTGCCGCTGCACGGCGTCGGCGAGCAGCTGCGGCTGGCTCGCGAGGAGAAGGGCATGACCGTGGCGCAAGTCGCGGCCGAGACGCGCATTCCGCAGCGTCATCTCGAGCTCATCGAGGCGGGCAATTTCAACGCTCTACCGGCGCGCACGTACGCGGTCGGCTTTTCGCGCAGCTATGCGCGCCTGGTGGGGCTCGACGAGAAGCGCATCGCCGCCGAAGTCCGCGCCGAGCTGGCGCAGAACGATCCCGCCTACCGCCACCGCGCCGCCACCTTCGAACCTGGCGACCCGGCCCGCGTGCCCTCGCGCGCGCTGGCGGTGTTCAGCGCGTTCGCGGCGGTCGTGCTGCTGGTGGGTGTGTTCGTGTTCTACCAGACCTACTTCTCGCCCGCCGCCGGGCCCGGGCCGATCACTGCTGAAACAGTTGCCGCGAGGCCCGCTGCGCCGCAGCCGGGCGCGGCGCAGCAGCCGGCTGCCGCAGGCGGTCCCGTGGTGTTCACTGCGCTCGAGGACGGGGTGTGGGTCAAGTTCTACGACGCTGCCGGCGCGCAGCTGATGCAGAAGGAAATGAGCAAGGGGGAGACCTACACCGTCCCGGCCGATGCGAAGGACCCGCAGGTGTGGACCGGCCGGCCCTATGCGCTGGCGATAACCGTGGGCGGCAAGCCGGTGCCCAAGCTGAGCGAGCAGGACGAAATCATCCGAAACGTGCCGGTCACCGCGGAGGCGCTGCTGGCGCGTGGCGATACTCCGCCGGCCCCTGCCGCAAGTCCTACCGCAGGCACGTGAGCAACTGAGTTTCCCCGGATTTACGGATGGCTCCGCTCGACAGCGGAATCGCGCTGCGGCACTTTCGCCGCGCATCCGTTCAGCGGAGTTTTCCCGGCAGCGGGAACGCTGCGGCAAGAGTTTGATGGAGGCGGAGGGACCATGACTACTCGAACGGGCCGGGCGCTGCTGAGCGTGCTGGCACTGGCGATGGGAGCCGGCGCGCTGCCCGCCGCGGCGCAGGACAGCAACACCGAGCTGCGGCTGAAAAAGGCCGAGGCGGAAATCCGGGCGCTGCAGCGCAAGGTGTTCCCAGGCGGCGACGGCACGTACTTCGAGCCGCAGATCTCCACCGCGCAGCCCGCGCGCACCGGCGTCACTACACCGTCGACCACCGCGGTGACGGACATGCTCGCGCGGCTCGACGCGCTCGAATCGCAGCTCGCGCGGCTGACCTCGCAGACCGAGGAGAACACCAACGCGATCGGCAAGCTCAACACGCGGCTTGCCGCGCTCGAGGTGACCAGCGGCGCGGCGGCGGCGGAAGCGGCCAAGCCGGGCACCGCGGCGGACGTGAACGTCGCGGCGATGACCGGCGGGGCCTCCATCAAACCCGCACCGCCGCCGACGTCCACGGCGAGCAAGCCCGCGGATCCGAAGCCAGCGGGCCCGACGGCG
>JBQCFR010000245.1:0-10834 GCA_051958885.1 Tsuneonella sp. | reverse complement strand
GCTCGGCGCCGCGCCGGAGCGACGGATCGCCGTATCTCAGAACCTTCAAAATGGCCATTCGACCGGATCGACCTCCACATCTAGGTCGATCCCGTCAGCGCCGCCGACCTCGCGCTGCCGCCGCCGGCCGAAGGGAGCGCGGAGGTTGCCGCGCGAGTGGCCGCGGCGCGGAGAGTGCAGACCGCTCGCTTCGATCAGACCAGCGCTCGCACCAACGCAGAGCTCGACGGCGGCCCCCTCGAGACCTTCGCCACGCCAGACGAGCCGGGCCGCAAACTGCTGATGCAGGCGGCCGAGGCGATGCGGCTGTCCGCGCGCGGCTATACCCGCATGCTGCGCGTCGCGCGCACGATCGCCGACCTCGCCGGCGCCGAGCAAATCGGCCGCATCCACGTTGCCGAAGCGCTAAGCTATCGCAGGCAACCGCCGCGGGCGTGACCCCCGCACGGCGATAGCAATCGCGCCCGCACTGCATTAAGAGGCGCGCGAACGCGCCGGGGGGCGAAGCAGAGGTTCGATGCTCCACGCCGACAGCGCGTCCTTCGAGGTGGCCGACGGACCCACGCGCCTGGCGCGCTGGCTGGCGCGGGTCGATTCGCATTGGCCGGGCGGACGGCGACGGCTCGGCGGGATGGCGCGCGCGCGCGCGCTCGAGGCCGGGCTGATCCTGCTGCTGCTGACGCGCGGGCGCGACGTGACGGGCCACAAGGGTAGCGAGAGCGCGCTGACGACGATCTCCGTCGAGCCCGAGGCGCCGCCCGCCCCCGAGCCGGCCAAGCCCAAGCCGCCCGCGCCCTCGCCGCGGCCGACCACGCGGACGGTGCAACTCCCCCGTGCGCAGCCGCCGCGTGCGCTGCCTTTCCCCGTCGCGCCACCGATCCCGGTGCCGTCGCCCGCCGCGGTACTCCCGCTGTCGAAGAACGACATGGCCAAAGCCGACATTGGCGCGATCAAGGCAGTCGTGCGCCCCGGCTCGCCAGGGCCGATCGGCCCCGCCGACAGCGGCTCTCCCGGCGATTCGCAGCGCATCCAGGGCGCCAGCGGCCCGCATGGCGAGCCGCTCTACCGCGCGCAGTGGTACCGCGAGCCGACCGACCAGGAACTCGCGGGCTACCTCTCGACGGTGGATGGCCCGGGCTGGGCGCTGATCAACTGCAAGACGGTGCCCGACTTTCGGGTCGAAGACTGCGTGCTGGTGGACGAGTACCCGGACAACGCCGGGATGGGGCGCGCGGTGCTGGCCGCGGCGTGGCAGTTCCGGGTGCGCCCGCCGCGGGTCGGCGGACGCTCGCTGGTGGGCGAATGGGTGCGAATCCGGATCGACTACACGATCCGCCAGCGGAAGACGCCGGCCGGCTAGGGCCAGCGTCCGGTCTTTTTGCAAATCCCGTAGTCGTTGGCGGCGAACATCTTGCAGCTGCGATCGTCGCTGGCGCACAGCGAGTACGCCTTGCCGTACATCTTGTAGCAGTAAGGCTTGTCCGGCTCCGCGGCAGCGGCGGCCTTCGCCTGGGGCCGCGAAACTCCCGCCTCGGACGCGACCTGGTCCTGCAGCGCGGTCCCGCGCGCGACCAGCCGGTCGACTTCGCCCGAGAGTTCCTCGATGCGTCCCATCAGCTTCTCATCGTCCGCGGCCGCGAGCGCCGCGACCTGGTCGGCGCCGAGCGGGGGTTGCCCGGCAAGGTCCGGCGCCTCGACCTGATCGGGATAGCGGCGATGGAGCTCGCCGAGCAGATAGAGCAGCTTCGTGCGGTCTTCGGTCAGCGCCGTGACGACGGCAGTGAGGTCGAGCGCGCCGATTTCGGCCTCCTAGCGTGTCGCCGCTATCGACTCGGAGACAGCAGGTGCAGTCAGAAGCATCGCCGCAGCGACGAGAAAACCGAAACGAACTCGCATGACGACGACCCTCCAGGCCGCCGGGTCTAGCTTATGTCCGTGCGGATAAAAGGAAATATGCGACAGCGGCGCATGCCGCACGCCGACGTTCGATCAGCGCACCGCGGCGATGTGCGGCGGAACCTCGTCCTCGCGGCGAACGCTGCCGAAGGGCGAACTGGGCTGCGCCAGCGTGCCGTCCTCGCGGCAGCCGAGCGCATCCGGCTCGACAAAGCGCAAGTCCTTGCCGCCGAGCACGCGGCCATCGTGCGAGAGGATCGAGACGGGGCCGATCGGCAGCCGATCCCGCTCGTCGGCCAGCACCGGGTTCTCGTCGAAGCCGTTGCCGTACTTCTGGCCCCACTGGCGCAGCGCGACCATCGCCGGAAGCAGGTCGAAGCCCTTCTCGGTCAGCCGGTATTCGATCCGCCGGCGATCGTCGGCGCAGGGCTGCCGGTCGAGGATGCCGTGCTCGACCAGCTTGGCGAGCCGGTTGGAGAGGATGTTGCGCGCGATGCCCAGTTCGGTGAGGAATTCCTCGAAGTGGTGGAGCCCGTTGAAGCTGGCGCGCAGGATCATGAATGACCACCGCTCACCCATCACCTCAAGCGCCTCGGGCAGGCCGCACCCGCTCATCTCGCCGAGCGGTTCGCGTAGCTTGTGAAGCTTGTCCATCGGCCGTCCTCTCTTGTTTTGTCCTTACTACCCATAAAGCGCAGCTTCGGGGAAGGGAAACTAAGTTTTAGGTTGCAACCTGAAACGTATCTGAGTAGGTAGCGATTCGCAACGGGTTTCGAATCGCAACTCGACACCCGTTACAGACACTCAGGAAGGAAGCAACCATGACCCTCTCACTCCCCACCAACGCCAAGTCCGTTGCCGCGATCGCCGCGCTCGCCTGGACTGCCGTCACCTTCGGCGCCGCGCTGACCCCCGCCCCGGCCCATGCCGGCGAGACGGGTGCGTTCTACCGCGCCGAGCTCGCTGCTCCCGCCGCCGCAGCGCGGCCGATCGCGGCGGGCGTGGCGTGGTTCTGCAACGACGACAGCTGCGCCGCGACCAAGGGCACCAGCCGCCCGGTGATCGTCTGCGCTCGCCTGGTCAAGGAAGTCGGCCCGGTCGCCAGCTTCACCGCCGGCGGCGAGGCGCTCGATGCCGAGCAGCTCGCCAGGTGCAACGGCCAGTAATCCAACCCCCCGCCCGCGTCCTCTCCGACCAGGGTGGCACTTCGAGGCCTCCGGCGAAGCGCCGGGGGCCTTTTTTTCTTCAGCGCAGCAGACGCCGCTGCCGCAGATCCTCGGCAAGCGTCGCGGCAGCGGTGAAATGGTGCACCTGCCAGCCCAGCGCGCGCGCCGCCGCGATGTTGGCGGCATTGTCGTCGACGAACAGCATCTCGCCCGCAGAATGGCCGAAGCGCCGCTCGGCCAGGCGGAAGATCGCCGCGTCCGGCTTTACAAGCTTCTCGTCGCCCGAGACCACGATGGCGCGGAAGTGATCGAACACCGGCGCGGTGGGGCGGAAGCCCGCCCAGGTGGCAGCGCCGAAGTTGGTGATCGCGTAACGCGGCACGCCGCCGGCGGCGAGCGCCTCGACGATCTCGAGACTGCCGGGCACCGGGCCGGGCAGCGTCTCGTTGAAGCGGTCGCGCCAGGCCCGGATATGATCGGCGTAGTGGGGGAACTCGGCGCTACGCTCCGCGATCATGTCCGCGGCTGGTCGCCCGGCGTCGTGCTGCGAGTGCCACTCGATGCTGATCACCTCGGCCAGGAACCGGTCGAGCTCTTCGCGATCCTCGATCAGCTGCTCGAACAGCCGGCGCATGTCCCACTGGTAGAGGACCTTGCCCACGTCGAACACGACGGCGCAAACCGGCGCGCGGGCGTCAGGCATGCAAAAAGCCCCCGCTCTCGCGAGGGCCGTTGCTCTGCTCCAGGCCGCGAACGAATCGCGGCACGCCGATCAGCCCTGGCGCGCCTTGAAGCGGCGGTTGGTCTTGTTGATCACGTAGACCCGGCCGCGGCGGCGGATCACGCGGTTGTCGCGGTGGCGGCCCTTCAGCGACTTGAGGCTGTTGACGATCTTCATCGGTCCATTCCAAAAAATCTCGGCACCGGAGGCAGGCCCCGATGCCGCAAAATCAAGCCGCGCCCCTATGCGGGCGAGGCGGCCAAGTCAACCGTCGCCGCGTATCTCGGACAGCCTGCGCTCCCACGCCAGCGCGTGGCGCACGATGATGTCGAGATCGGCGTGTCGCGGCTCCCACGGCAGCGCCGCGCGGATGCGGGAGGGATCGCTGATCAGCGCATCGGGATCGCCCGCGCGGCGCCCTTCGATCCGGCGGTCGAGCTTCCGGTTAGTGACCCGATCGACCGCGTCGAGCACCTCCATGACCGAGAACCCGCGGCCGTAGCCGCAGTTCATCGTCAGCGAGCGCTTGGGCTCGGTAATCAGCGCCTCGAGCGCCAGCACATGCGCTGCGGCGAGGTCCGACACGTGGATGTAGTCGCGCACCCCGGTCCCATCGGGGGTATCGTAGTCAGTGCCGAACACGCTGACGTGCTCGCGCTTGCCGAGCGCAGCCTCGACCGCGACCTTGATCAGGTGAGTCGCCCCGGCGGTCGACTGCCCGCTGCGCCCCTGCGGATCAGCGCCGGCAACATTGAAGTACCGCAGCGCGCAATAGTTCAGCGGATGCGCCGCCGCGGTATCGGCGAGCATCTGCTCGGTCATCAGCTTGGACCAGCCATAGGGATTGATCGGCCGCCTTGGCATGTCCTCGGTGACCGGCGAGACCTCGGGAATGCCGTAGGTCGCCGCGGTCGAGCTGAAGATAAAGTGCGGCACCCCGGCCTTCACTGCCGCGGCGATCAGCGCGCGGCTCTTCACCGTGTTGTTCTCGTAATAGGCGAGCGGGTTTTCGACCGATTCGGGCACCACAATCGATCCGGCGAAGTGCATCACCGCCTGGATGCCTTCCTCGGCGAAGATTCGCGCTAGCAGGCCGGCATCGGCGATGTCGCCTTCGTAGAGCGGCACTCCCTCGGGCACCGCGAAGCGGAAGCCGGTGGTGAGATTGTCGATCACCGCCACGGGCCAGCCGGCGTCCTTCAGCGCGAGCACCGCGTGGCTGCCGATGTAGCCGGCGCCGCCGGTCACCAGAACGGGGACTTTCTCCATTGCCGCCGCCCTAGCACCGCGCGTGCGTGCGGCAAGCGGCGTTCAGCATGGGGACAGCCCAAGTGCTTCATATTCGCAGCGAATTTTCCGCTCAAAGGATCGTCCATGCGCCCGCTTGCAATACTGCTGGCTGTCCCCGCGCTCGTGCTCGCCCTTCCGGCGCAGGCGACCGAGGTCGAAGTCACCCGCTTCCACACCCCCGCTACTCTGGCCCAGGCCGGCCCGCAGCCGGTGACCGTGCGCGCTGTGGGCGATCTGCACCCTGACGATCTCGCCTCGCGCGTATGGGTCGACGCCGTCTCGCGCCAGCTCGAGCGGCTCGGTTACACCGTGGTCGCCAACGCGCCGCGGGTGGTCGAGGTCTCGCTGCGCCAGGAGACTCTGCGCCGCGATGCCGCACGCTCGCGCAGCGGCGTAAGCGTCGGTGTCGGGGTCGGTTCGGGCGGCGGCTACTACGGCGGCAGCGGAGTCGGGCTCGGGCTTGGCTTCCTGCTCGGCGGCAAGCACGCCGGCGAAGTGCGCGACAGCGAGCTGTCGGTGACGATTGCAGACGCCGCCACGGGGCAGCACTTGTGGGAAGGCCGCGCCGAGGCGCAGCCGCGCGCGAGCAGCAAGGATGCCCAGCCGGCGCGGCTTGCCGACGAAATGGCGGCGGCGCTGTTTGCGGGGTTCCCAGGCGCATCGGGAGCGACTATCCGGGCGCGATGATTGCTCCCGATACCAGTTCGCACCCGATCCGCATCGACGCGCAGTTCGACAGCGGCAACATCGAAGTCCTCGCAATCGACGGCGCCACCGCGCGCCTCGCGATCCCGCGCGACCACATGAGTGAGTTCCGCCAGTGGTTCCACTTCCGCGTCTCGGGCGCGGCGGGGCGCGAACTGACGCTCAAGCTGACCGGGCTTGCCACCTCGGCCTACCCGGAAGGCTGGCCCGGCTACCGCGCCTGCGTGTCGGAGGACCGCGACTTCTGGGGCCGCGCCGACACCACGTGGGACAAGAACGCCGATGGCGGCACGCTGACCGTCGCCTACACCCCGGCGAGCGACGTCGCCTGGTTCGCCTATTTCGCGCCCTATTCGATGGAGCGCCACTTCGACCTCGTCTCCGAAGCCGCAGCGAGCGAGGGTGTCACCGCCCGCACGCTCGGCACCACGCTCGACGGGCAGCCGCTCGACTGCCTGACGATGGGCGAAGGCGACACGCAGGTCTGGCTTTACGCGCGGCAGCACCCGGGCGAATCGATGGCCGAATGGTGGATGGAGGGCGCGCTCGAGTGCCTGACAGATCCCGCCGACCCGGTCGCGCGCGCGCTGCGCCAGCTCTGCACGATCCATGTCGTGCCCAACTGCAACCCCGACGGCAGCAAGCGCGGCCACCTGCGCACCAATGCGGTCGGCACCAACCTCAACCGCGAGTGGGACAACCCGACGCCCGAGAAGAGCCCGGAAGTGCTCGCCATCCGCAACGCGATGGACGAGACGGGGGTCGACTTCGCGATGGACGTCCACGGCGACGAGGCCATCGCGGCGGTGTTCCTCGCCGGGTACGAGGGCATCCCCTCGTGGACCGAAGAGCTCGGCGCGAAGTTCTACCGCTACCAGGATATCCTCGCCCGCCGCACGCCCGACTTCCAGACCGCCAAGGGCTACGCCATAGCCGGCGCGGGGAAGGCGAACCTGTCGATGAGCACCAACCAGCTCGCCGAACGCTTCGGCGCCTGCTCGATGACGCTCGAGATGCCGTTCAAGGACAACGACGACCTGCCCGATCCCGAGCAGGGGTGGAGCACCGAACGCAGCAAACTGCTCGGCCGCGAGTGCCTGGCGGCGCTGCTGGAGTGGCTGGGGGACGCGTAACGCGGGTCAAGAGTTCCGAAACGGGACTGGCGCAGTCTAGGGCCTCGACGCAGCGCCGCGAACGTCTAGCATTGGCGCGTGCGATCGCCTGTGCTTGCCCGATCCGTGCTCACGGCCGCAGCTTTGGTGCTGTGCGCACCTTGCTCGTCCAAAGAGCAGACCAGGAGCTCGGCGCCGCAAGAGCGGCCCTCGCAAGGCGCAGCGTACATCGATGAGGTGAATGCGCCCGCCGAGTGGGCGGCCGATGCGCAGTTCTGGATCGAGGCGGAGACGCTGTTGCCGCCAGGCGTGATAGCCCCGGGTGAGCCCAGCGAAGTCGTCATCGCCGATCCGGGCAACAGCCATTGGCAAGACCAGAGCGGCGCTGCGAACAGCGCGTTCATCTTCCAGTGGGGCCGAGGCAACAAGGCAAGACAGTTGCAGTCCGGCACCGGCAACCGCGTCGAGGCGGTGCAGATCTCGCCCGGAGCTTCAATGACGCGCGGCGCCAACGCGGGGGCCGGCAACGGCGGCGAATTCGACGTGTTCGGCTTCGAAATCGATCCGGGGCACTCGCAGACGCATAATCGCTCCCCTGAGGAGGACGGCTCTGCGGCCATGCCCGGAGAGGGTAACCGCGATCTGCAACAGCAGTCAGGCGCCGGCAACTTCGAGCGCTCGGTGCAGATCGGCTGGAGCAACGCGTCGGACCAGACCCAGGTCGGCGACGGCAACAGCTCGATCGTCGTTCAGCTCGGCGTTCAGAACCGCGCCGAGACCGAGCAGCGCGGCGACGCCAACGCGTCGGTGATCACTCAACAGGGGACCGGGAACGTCGCCTTCGTTCGGCAAGGCGGCGGCTGATGCGGCCCGGCGAGACGCGCTCCCGAAACCGATGCCAGGGGGCCTGTAAGCCGGGTTCTGTCCCGCGCGCGGTATCCCCGCCAAGAACCCTTGACAGGGACCGGCCGCGCGGGGGCAGCCATTCGTCTGGGCCGTGCGTTACCGCGCGGCTCGAGCAGCCAACCCGGGTCTCTCGGGCGAAACAGCCCTGCTCTTTCGAGCGCGAGACCCCTATTTGGCCTTGCTCCGGGTGGGGTTTGCCGTGCGAGGCCTGTCGCCAGCCCTCCGGTGCGCTCTTGCCGCACCCTTTCACCCTTGCTGCCGGATCGCTCCGGTTAGCGGTCTGCTCTCTGTGGCACTTTCCCTATGGTTGCCCACGGCGGGCGTTACCCGCCACCCTCGTTTCGTGGAGCCCGGACTTTCCTCGGCTCCGCTTCCTTCGACAATCTCAGGATGAGCGGAGACGCGGCTGCCCGGCCCCCTGGCGACCGCCTATCTAGTCCGTCCCTGGTCGCGGTCCAAGAGCAATCGGAACAGGATCGCGCGCACCTGCCCGTCAATCTCGCCGTCGATCTTCTCGGGCCGCCAGCGGCGCTGGAACGCCTCGACCGTCTTGCGCCCGTGGCTGACGTCGTAGCCGAAGCGCTCGAGCGCGAGGTAGAACGCCGCATCGTTGGCGAACGGATCGCCCTGCTCGAGCTTTTCGGGGCGCGGCAGGCACAGCTTGTACTGCGCGAGCCGATCCCACGGGAATAGCTCGCCCGGATCGATCTTGCGCGCAGGCGCGACATCCGAGTGGCCGACGACGTTCGCGCGCGGGACGTCGTAGCGCTCGACGATCCGCGCCAGCAGCGGGACGAGCGCTTCGAACTGCGCTTCGGAAAATTCGCGGTAGCCATGCGCGTGGCCCGGATGATCGAGTTCGATGCCGATGCTGGCCGAATTCACGTCGGGGTGGCCGCGCCAGTAGCTCGCGCCCGCGTGCCACGCGCGCTTGCCCTCGTCGACCAGGCGGATCACTTCGCCCTCCTCGGAGATCAGGTAATGCGCGCTGACCTTGGCCGCCGGATCGCACATCCGCGCAAGCGCCGCCTCGGCGCCGAGCATCTCGGTGTAGTGGAGCACCACCATCGATACCGGGAGCTTGCGCTCGTCCCAGTTCGGCGAGGGCGCGTGGCGATGGACGAGTTCGTCGGTCATCTGAAAGCCCCCTCGCCAGACGGATCAGCCCGGCAGCACCGCTCCGAGCAGCAGCGCGTCGTCCGAGCGGGCATATTGCAGCCCCCCGCCGGCCTGCGCGGCGAGCAGCGCGAGCATGTGCGCCGGCGCCGTGCGGCCCGACAGCTCGCGCGGGTCGAGCCGTCCCTCGAGCGCATGGCCGATGGTCTCGTCGAACGCGATGCGCGGGCCCGAGGCGCGCACGACGATCTCGCTGGCGCCATCGCGGCTCTCTGCCCCGATATCGAGCGTGCCGCCGCGAACCAGCGCATCGAGCGCGATGTGCGCGAAGTTGAGCAGCACCTTGACCGCGCCCTTGGGCAGCCGGTCGGCGGCGAGCGCCCAGTTGACCTCGACCCGCTTGGCGTCGCCGACCAGCGCGTCGATCACGCTGCGCGCCTCGTGCACCGGGACGCTCTCGCCGAAGCCGCCGGCGGCCCCGAATGCGAGGCGGAAGAACTTCAGCTTGTCAGCGCTGATCGCCGCGCTCTGCTCGAGCAGTTCGAGGCAGCGCTGGCGCATCTCCGGATCACGCTCGTCGGCGAGCAGCTCGAGCCCGTTGGTCAGCGCGCCGATGGGCGAGAGCAGGTCATGGCACAGGCGCGAACAGAGCAGGCTGGCGAGATCAAGCGGGTCGGTATTGTTCATTTAACGCGGGCTTTTCCTGAGGCTTGTCACACTGTCACAGTGTCCTGGGGCAAATATGGCGGCTAACCCAACCCGCCGATTTCACTGGTGAACAGGGCGGGCGGGCGAGGCGGCATGCGCGCCGTGTTAGCGGCCAGTCAGACTGTAGGGAAGCACGTCGAACCCGGCATCGCCGTCGCGCCACCATGCGACTCTGCCCTCGCCGACGATAGCCCACGCCCGGCCGTCTCCCGTGGCATTTGCGCGGTCGGTCGCGCTGGGGCGAGGCGGGCCGAGCGGGTGCGAGTGCCAGTACCCGATCACTTGCGGTCCGCCGGCGCGCGCGGCGCGGTGCGCGTCGATCAGCGCCTGCGGATCGATCTCGAAGTGCGTCTCCGGCGATGGGTGGATGTTCGCGCAAAGGCGCACTTCCTCGATCCGCCCTTCGCGCCCGAGCAGCAACCCGCATGCCTCGCATGGATGCGCTTCGACCGCGTGAGCCAGCAATGCCGCGAGCTGCGCCCTTGTCACCTCCAGGACCATCGCCCATCTCCCTCGCATGGGGGACGGCGAAATCATCACCGGCACGCTGTCCGTGCCCGGACGGCTGGACAAGGCGCTCGCCGAGGCGAGCGGGCTTTCGCGGGAGCGGGCCAAGGCGCTGATCGGCGAAGGCGCGGTGACGATCGCTGGCGCGGTTGCCGCCAGCGGGTCGGCCAAGGTGACGGGCGGTGAGCTTTATGCGGTCAGCCTGCCGCCGCCGGCTCCGCTCGATACGCCGGCGCAGGCGATCCCGCTCGAGGTGGTGTTCGAGGACGCGCACCTGATCGTGATCAATAAGCCGCCGGGCATGGTGGTTCACCCGGCCGCAGGCAATCCCGATGGAACGCTGGTCAACGCGCTGCTGCATCATTGCGCGGGCGCGCTGTCCGGGATCGGCGGGGTCGCGCGGCCGGGGATCGTCCACCGGATCGACAAGGACACCTCGGGGCTCCTGGTGGTCGCCAAGAGCGACGCCGCGCACGAGGGGCTGGCGAAGCAGTTCGCCGATCACGCGATTGCGCGCACCTACCTCGCGGTCTGCGCCGGGCACCCGCGCCCCGCCGAAGGGACGATCAGCGGGCGGATCGGCCGCTCGGATGCGAACCGCAAAAAGATGGCGCCGCTGCCCGACACCGCCACCCGCGGCAAGCATGCGGTCACGCATTACCGGACCGTGCGCCCGCTGCACGATTGCGCGCTGATCGAGTGCCGAC
>JBQCFR010000244.1:0-2911 GCA_051958885.1 Tsuneonella sp. | reverse complement strand
GGAAGCGCGTAGAAGCGGCCCGGATGGAGGCGGCTCGGCACGAGGTAGTCGCGCGCGCCCTCGGGGCTCGATGCGCCGAGGAGCGGGGTCTGGAACTCGGTGAAGCCCTGCTCGATCATCCGCCGCCGCAGAGAGGCGATGACGTTCGAACGCAGCACGATGTTCTTGTGCACGCGCTCGCGCCGCAGGTCGACGAAGCGGTACTTGAGCCGGGTCTCCTCCGGATAGTCTTCCCCCGAATTGACGATCAGCGGCAGGTCCTCGGCGCGGCTCTGCACCGTCACTTCGCGCGCGAACACCTCGATCTCGCCGGTGGGCAGGTTCGGGTTCACCGCGGCGTCGGCGCGGGCTTTCACGACGCCCTCGATCGTCACCACCGATTCGAGCCTGAGCTTCTCGAGCGCGGGCAGCGCGTCGCTGTCGCTGTCCGCCACGACCTGGGTGATGCCGTAGTGATCACGCAGGTCGACGAACAGCACCCCGCCGTGGTCGCGCTTGTTGTGCACCCAGCCGGACAGGCGCACCGTCTGTCCGACGTCGGCCTTGGTGAGAGCGCCGCAGGTGTGGGTACGATAGGCGTGCATCTAAACTCTTTCCAATTTCGGAGCTAAGGCGCTAGGGGCGCGCAACCTAACGGGGGCGCGGCGCTCTGCCCGGCAGAATGCGCGCGCTAACAGGGGAACGGGGCTGCTTTGTCAAGCATCGCCCCGGTCCCGAGGGCGGCACTCCGCCCGGTGCAAGAAAAGAACCGAGGAAGATACACGACCTGATTACCACCACCGAAGCGCTCGAAGACCTCTGCGAGCGGCTTGCGCGGTCCGAATTCGTCACCGTCGACACCGAATTCATGCGCGAGAACACCTATTGGCCCGAACTCTGCCTGGTGCAGATCGCCAATAGCGAGGAAGCCGCAGCGATCGATCCGCTGGCGCCCGACATTGACCTCACCCCGTTGCTAGACCTGATGTGCGACAACGAGGACGTGCTCAAGGTATTCCACGCCGGCGGCCAGGACGTGGAGATCATCTACAACCTGACGCAGCGAACCCCGCACCCGATCTTCGACACCCAGATTGCCTCGATGGCGATCAGCCAGTCGGAACAGATCGGCTATGCCAATCTGGTGGAGTCCTGGCTCGGCTTCACGGTCGACAAGGGCGCGCGGTTCACCGACTGGAGCCGTCGGCCGCTGACCGACCGCCAGATCGAATACGCGATCGGCGACGTCACGCACCTCGCCAAGATATTTCCCCGCATCCTCAAGAAACTAATCAAGACCGGGCGTGGCAGTTGGCTCGATGCGGAGATGGAGAAGCTCGCCGATCCCGCCAACTACGCTAACAACGCCGACGAGGCGTGGCAGCGTATCCGCGCGCCGAGCCGCAATGCCACCGTGCTCGGGCGGCTGAAGGCGCTCGCCGCGTGGCGGGAAAGCGAGGCGCAGCACAAGAACATCCCGCGCGGGCGGATCATGCGCGATGAGACGCTGGGCGATCTCGCCAGTCATCCGCCCAAGGCGCAGGCCGATCTCGCCAAGGTGCGCGGGCTGTCCGCGGCATGGAAGGACAACGACATCGGCAAGCGGCTGATGAAGTGCATCGAGAAGGCCGAGCCGCTGCCCGCCGACGAGATGCCCGACAAGCCCAAGCGCGGCGCACCGCTGGGCAAGGAGGGCGCCCTGGTGGCCGACCTGCTCAAGCTGCTACTGAAGATCCGCAGCCGCGAGATCGACGTCGCCAGTCGCCTGCTGACGCGCAGCGACGAGATGGAAGCGCTCGCCGCGGGGGTGCGCGACCTGCCGGTGCTCAAGGGGTGGCGGTTCGAGGTCTTCGGCCGCGACGCGCTCGAACTGGTCGAGGGCCGCCTCGGCTTCGGGGTCGAGAACGGCCGCCTCAAGATGACCCGCATCGCGCACGCGGAGCCGGAGAGCCAGGCGGCGGAGTGACCACCTACCTCCCGACCATCAAGCAGCTTCAGTACCTCGTCGCGCTGCACGAGCACGGCCACTTCGGCCAGGCCGCAGAGGCGAGCTTCGTGTCGCAGTCGACGCTCTCGGCCGGCATTCGCGAGCTCGAATCGTTGCTTGGCGTGACCCTCGTCGAGCGCAGCCGGCGGGTGGTGCGCTTCACTCCGCTGGGCGAGCAGGTCGTCGCCAAGGCGCACCGCTTGCTGCGCGAGGCGGAGGAGCTCAGCGACCTGGTCCAGGCGAGCGGCAAGCCGTTGTCGGGCGAGCTCAGGATGAGCGTGATACCGACGATCGCGCCATTCCTGCTGCCGCGCATCCTGCCGCGTCTGCGGCGCGAGCGACCCAACCTGAAGCTGTTCCTGCGCGAGGAAACCAGCGATCACGCGATAGAGAGCCTGCACCACGGGCGCGCCGATTGCGTGCTGCTCGCGCTGCCCTTCGCGACCGGCGAGGTCGAGACGGCGCATATCGCCGACGACGCGCTCTACGTCGCCTTTCCCAAGAACGATCCGCGCGACCCGCCAGAGGCGATCCCGCCGTCCATGATCGATGAGGGTCGCCTGCTTTTGCTGGAAGACGGGCACTGCCTGAAGGAGCACGCGCTAGCGGCGTGCAACCGTCCCGAACTGCGCGCGAGCGCGACGATGATCGGCACCACGCTGCACACGCTGGTGCAGATGGTCGACAATGGACTCGGTCTGACGATGCTGCCGCAGATGGCGATCGACGCAGGGATCCTCAACGGCACCGACGTGGTCGCGCGGCCGCTCAAGGCGAAGAAGGCCAGCCGCGAGATTGCGCTGATCTGGCGCAAGAACTCGCCGCGCTCGGACGAGTTCAGGCTGCTCGCCGAAGAGCTGCGCGCGGGTTAGGCGCACAGCCCCTGCAGGAACCAGTCGGGCACCCCGCCGCGTCCGTCGCCTGTCAGCCCCAGGCGATAGATCC
>JBQCFR010000243.1:0-4582 GCA_051958885.1 Tsuneonella sp. | reverse complement strand
TTCGGGTTCGGCATCAGGCCCTTGGGACCCAGCACCTTACCAAGGCGTCCGACGATGCCCATCATGTCGGGCGTGGCGATGCAGCGGTCGAAATCGATCGTGCCGCCCTGGATCGTCTCCATCAGGTCTTCGGCACCGACGACATCGGCGCCCGCCGCCTTGGCCTCGTCGGCCTTGGCGCCCTTGGCGAAGACGCCGACGCGCACGGTCTTGCCGGTGCCCTTGGGCAACGTGACGACGCCGCGGACCATCTGATCGGCGTGGCGCGGATCGACGCCGAGGTTGAGCGCGACCTCGATCGTCTCATCGAACTTGGCGGTGGCGTTGTCCTTGGCGAGCTTGATCGCCTCATCGACGCCGTAGAGCTTGTTCGCGTCGACGGCCCAGGTCTTCTGCTTCTTGGTCAGCTTGGCCATGATCTTTAGCCCTCCACCACTTCGAGGCCCATCGCGCGGGCGGAGCCTTCGATGATCCTGGTTGCAGCCTCGATGTCGTTGGCGTTGAGGTCCTTCATCTTGGTCTCGGCGATCTCGGCCAGCTTCGAGCGCGCGATCGTGCCTGCCTTGACCTTGCCGGGTTCCTTCGAGCCCGACTTGAGGTTGGCCGCCTTCTTGATGAGGAAGCTCGCCGGGGGCGTCTTGGTAACGAACGTGAACGACCGGTCGGAGAACACGGTGATGATCGTCGGGATCGGCATGCCCTTTTCGAGCTCGCCGGTGGCGGCGTTGAAGGCCTTGCAGAATTCCATGATGTTGACGCCGCGCTGGCCCAGCGCGGGGCCGATGGGCGGGCTGGGAGCGGCGGCGCCCGCGGGCACCTGCAGCTTGATATAGCCGTCGATCTTCTTGGCCACGAAAGGCCTCCTTTCTCACTGTCGCCCGCCTGCGCGGCGGGCTCATGGTAAGCGGTTAAGCGAGACGCGTGGCAGCGCCTCTCCCGCACGGTTTCCGAACTACGCGTTGGGAACACGCGCACATAGCGGCCCCGGCATAAAACGCAAGGGAAGACGGCGGCCGCTGATGGGTGCGCAGTGCAACCCTCGTCGAACGGCACTCGCGCGAGTTGGTCTGGAGGCGTACAAGAGCTGCGACATGGCAGCGGCACCCGGCAACAGGCGGATTACCGTTTCCCGCAGGCGGCTCGCTTGCTTGCTGCCGCTCGCGTTGCTGGTCGCCGGCACGCCGGTGCTTGCCGGTACTCCGCCGACGCATGAGAACCCGCCGCCCGCGTCGCCGATCTCTCTGCCGCCGCTGGTGCCGGCGACGATCGACGATAGCCTGTCGATTGCCGGCGAGGACATCGATGCCCGGCGGCTCGGGACCCGCATGACAGTGGATGTGAAGGTCAACGGGACCGGGCCCTATCGCTTCGTGGTCGATAGCGGCGCGGATACCTCGGTGGTGGGGCAGGGCATCGCGTCGGCGTTGCGCCTGCCGCCGGTCGCCCCGGTCCTCCTCAACGGCATCACGGGCTCGGAAATGGTGCAGCGGGTCAAGGTCGACGCGCTGCAGGTCGGCTCGCAAACGGTGAACGATCTCGAAGTACCGTCGCTTGTCGAAAATTTCGTCGGCGCGCAGGGCATGATCGGGCGCGATGCGCTGGTCGAGCAGCGGCTGGTGATGGACGTCGAGAAGCGGACGATCACGATCGACGATGCGCGTCGGCCGCCGCCGCGGCCAGCTCATCCTGACGCAAGCGAGCGCCAACGGCCGTTCGGTCGACGCGGTGATCGACACCGGCTCCGAAGTGACGATCGGCAACATGGCCTTGCGCGACAAGCTCATGAGGCGCGGCAAGGGCGAGGTGACCCGCACCGTCATTACCGGCGTGACGGGCGCTCAGGCGGAGGTCGAGATCGCGGTGGTCAGGAAACTCAAGCTGGGCTCGATCGTGCTGGAAAACGTGCCGATCGCGTTCGCGGACGTGCCGCCGTTCGCGGTGTTCGGGCTATCGGGTGAGCCTGCGCTGCTGCTCGGCACGGACCTGATGGCCAACTTCCGCAGGGTCTCGCTCGATTTCCGCGCGCGCAAGGTGCGGTTCCAGCTCCGCAAATGCGAGTCCACAATGCCGCAGCTGACGGTGAGCACGACGGTCGGAACCCGTCTCTTCGCAGAACAGAGCGCCTCGCCGGTCTGCGGCCGGTAACCTATACCGAAGCTCCCCGTTACTTGACCAGTTCGACCTGCTCGAAGTCGAGCTCCACCGGCGTCGCGCGGCCGAAGATCGAGACCGAGACCTTGACCTTCTGCTTGTCGAAATCGAGCTCTTCCACCAGTCCGTTGAAGCTGGCGAACGGGCCGTCGAGGACCTTGACCTGGTCACCGATCTCGTAGTCGACGCTGACGTGCTTCTTGGGCTCGGCCTTGGCCGCCTCGACCCCGCCGAAGTAGCGCGCCGCCTCGCGCTCGGAGATCGGCTGCGGCTTGTTGCCCGAGCCGAGGAAGCCGGTAACCTTGGGGGTGTTCTTGACGAGGTGATAGACGTCGTCGGTCAGGCGCAGCTTGGCCAGCACATAGCCGGGCATGAACTTGCGCTCCATCTGCACTTTCTTGCCGCGCTTGATCTCGGTCACCGTCTCGGTGGGGACCTCGACCGCCTCGACCGCCTCGCTGAGGCCCAGCCGCTCGGCCTCGGAGATGATCGAATCGCGGACCTTGTTCTCGAAACCCGAATAGGCGTGAATGATGTACCAGCGAGCCATTGCCGTCCCTGTTTACAAAAGTGCGCTCAGGCGAGGGTGAGCAGCCAGCGCATGATCGCGCCGAACAGGCTGTCCACGCCGAGGAAGAACACCGCCAACAGCACCATCATCAGCCCGACGAAGATCGACGTGCGGACGGTCTCTTCGCGGTTCGGCCAGACGACCTTCGACATCTCGCTGCGGACTTGGCGAATGAACTCGCCGGGGGATGTCTTGGCCATGCTCTTGCGCTCTGCCTGCGTAGTGAATCTCACCTGCCTCCCGGGATGGGGGCAACGCCGCCCCGGTTCAAGTCCGGGAGGGCAATTGGCTCCGTGTTGTCGGAAGGCGGCGGCGCACTTAGGCTGCGCCGGCTCCAAAAGCAAGCGGTGTGGGGGCAGGCGGGCTCAGCGGGCGCCGAACAGCCGGGCGAAGAAGCCGGGCTCTTCCATCGGGCGGATCGGCCCGTGCGTGAGATAGCGCAGCGACGCGTCGCGGTGCGGGCGGGGCATGACCCAGCCATCGGGGCGGCTGCTGCGGTACGACAAGCCTGACATGGGAACCTCCATGAACCGTTGCCCTTCCGCCCGGGGGTTGAAACGGCCGGCCGATGGGCGTGGTTCCCGATCGCCCGCGGTTAACCTGCTGGAATCGCAATGGTTAACGCTTGAAGCGCTGATTTGGCAGGCAAATCGAAGGAGGTTGGCAGGGGTGACAGGATTCGAACCCGTGGCCCTCGGTTTTGGAGACCGATGCTCTACCAGCTGAGCTACACCCCTGCACGGGCGGGTGCGGCCTTTAGGGGGTAACGCGGCGCATCGCAAGCGCCGCGAATGCTGCTATCGTGCGCGGCGATGCACGCCCCGGCCCAACCGCTGATTCCCGCCGACCTGCTGCTGCTGGCCTACCGCAACGGCATCTTCCCGATGGCCGATCACCGCGACGACCCCGAGGTGTTCTGGGTCGAACCGCGGCTGCGCGCGATCCTGCCGCTCGAGGGTTTCCGGCTGTCGCGCTCGCTCGCCAAGGTGGTGCGGCAGGGGCGCTTCCAGGTGACGTGCGACGCGGCGTTCGCCCGGGTGATCGCGGCCTGCGCGCAGCCGCGGCCCGACCATCCGGAGAGCTGGATCAGCGAGCGGATCGCCGCGAGCTACCGCGCGCTCCACGCAGAGGGGCACGCGCACTCGATCGAATGCTGGCGAGACGGCGAGCTGGTCGGCGGCCTCTACGGCGTGAGCTTCGGTCGCACGTTCTGCGGCGAGAGCATGTTTAGCCGCGCGGACAACGCCAGCAAGGTGGCGCTGGCCTGGCTCGTCGCGCTGCTCCGGCGGGGCGGCTACAGGCTGCTCGACTGCCAGTTCATGACCGATCACCTCGCCTCGCTGGGCGCGGTCGAGATCACGCAGGAACGCTACGTCACGTTGCTGGGGGAAGCCTCGGGCGTCGGGGTCGGCGAGGGCGCAGGCGAGGCAGAACCGCTTCCCGCGCTCTTCTCGGCATTGTCGGACGAAGCCGCGGTGGGCGCGGTATCGCCGGAGAAGGTCATTTTGCAGTCCTTGACCCAGACGTCGTAGATCGGATGCTCGACCACGTTGAGGCCGGGCGATTCCTTGAACAGCCAGCCTGAGAAGATCTTGCCGAACTGACCGTTTGGGACCGGGCGGCGGACGAACACCTGGACGAAGGGGCCGGTCTGGCGGGGGAATTCCCACGGCGCCGTGCGCTCGCAGGCCTGCAGACGCACGATCACGTCGCCCACCCGCTGCGTGTCGCCGGGCTTCATCTGCAGGTCCTGCTCGAGGTCGTTGCGCTTGTTGAGCAGCCCGATCGTCGCCACCCGCTTGGCCATCGGAGTCGCGCCCTTGCTCGCCACGGCGGGGCGCACGGGTTCCGCTTGCGCGA
>JBQCFR010000242.1:0-5117 GCA_051958885.1 Tsuneonella sp. | reverse complement strand
CGGCAGAACCCGCACCTCGCCGCCGGCCTCAACGTCCACGCCGGCAAGGTGACTTACCAGGCGGTGGCCGATGAACTCGGATACGATTACGTGCCGGTGAGCGAGGTGCTCGCCGAAGCCTAAGCCGGTTTCCAGCCGATCTCGGCGAACTTGGCCGAGCGCGGGACGTCGGTCACCGCCTCGTTGATCGACATTGTCTCGCCCGGCGCGAGCGTCGGCTGCGGCGGGGTGACTACCCAGCTGAACACGATGCGGTCGCGCGCGTCGCGCAGCACGATCAGGATCGGCGGCACGCTGCGCGTCTCGCGCCCGACGTTGCGCACCGTGCCGCTGGCCCCGAAGTACTCGGTCCCGTTCGGCAGCGTGCGGCGGTCCTGCTTGTCCGCGGGGAAGGCGAGCACGAGATCCGGCTGCTTGAGCCCGAAGGTCGGCCGGCTGATCGGCACCCAGCTCGGCAGGCCGTAGTAGCTGACCGCGACGATTGTGCCGACGGCCAGGAGCGCGAAAATCGCCGCCGCGGCGGTCCATACGCGCAGCATGTTGCGGCGCGGACGAAACGGTGGCTCGTAATCGAACTGCGAGGGCTCGTCGTAGCCGTCGTCTGCGACCGAGACCGGCGCGGCCTCGGTCTCCACGACGGTCGGCGGCGGCTCGTCGTACGCCGGCAATGCCACGGGCTCCGGCTCGGCGGCCTGCGGCTCGGGCTGCGGCTCAGGCCTCGGCGGCGGAGCCGGTCGCTCGGCGTAAGCGGGCTGCGCGGCAGCGGTCGGGGGAGAAGGGGCAGGCGGCGGGGCCGCGGCCGGCGCCGGCTGCTCGACCTGAGGCGCGGAAGCCTCGGCGGCCGCGAGCGAGGGCCCTTCCTGGAACCACGAGTGCCGGCACTTGGCGCAGCGCACGGTGCGCCCTTCCACACCGATCGCGCTGTCCGGTACGACGTAACGCGTTGCGCAAGCGGGGCACGCGATGATCATTTCGGAGGGGATTGTTAGGCATACCTTGGAATCGCAACAAGAGTCGCACGCCCGCCCAAGCGCCGGACACGGCTTTTTTCCACATCGAAGCATCGCTATAGCCGCCGGGCAGATGCCTCCCGCGGATTTCCCAGCCTGTTCCGAGCCACTCCGGCGATGACCGCGGACCATGCGGAAATCGTCACGTTCGACAACGTCGGGCTGCGCTACGGTCAGGGCAAGGAAGTGCTGAGCGACCTGTCGTTCACCCTGCACCCGGGCAGCTTCTACTTCCTCACCGGGGCGAGCGGCGCGGGCACGACCTCACTGCTCAAGCTGCTCTACCTCGCGCAGCGCCCTTCGCGCGGGGCGATCCGTATGTTCGGCACCGACCTCATAACGCTGCCGCGCGCGCGGCTGCCCGGCTTCCGCCGGCGGCTGGGGGTCGTGTTCCAGGACTTCCGCCTCGTCCCGCACCTCTCCGCGTTCGACAACGTCGCGCTGCCGCTACGCGTTTCTGGCGTGCGCGAGGAGGACCTGCTCCAGCCGGTCAGCGACATGCTCGACTGGGTCGGGCTGACGAACCGCACCGACGCCCGTCCGGCGACGCTCTCGGGCGGCGAGCAGCAGCGGGTGGCGATCGCGCGCGCGGTGATCGGCCGGCCCGACATGCTGGTCGCCGACGAGCCGACCGGCAACGTCGATCCGGACATGGCCTTGAAGCTGCTGCGGCTGTTCGAGGCGCTCAACCGGCTCGGCACGACGGTGGTGGTCGCCACGCACGACGTCCATCTGCTGCGCAAGGTGCCCGAGTCGCTGATCCTGCGGCTCGACAAGGGCCGGGTGTCGGATCCCACGGGCGCGCTCCGGGACCCGCCGCGGCGCGCGCCCCGCATCGAGGAGCGCGTGCTGTGAAGCGGCCGCCGGTGATCGCCCGCGCAGTCGCCAGCGGCTTCGCTCCCTTCGGCGGTGAGCGGGCGGCGGCGCTCGTGCCGCAGGCGCGGCTCACCGGGCCGATGCCGTGGGTGATCGCGATCATGGTCGCGCTGACCGTGATCGCCGCCGCCGGCGGGCTCGCGCTGAGCAACATGGCTAGCGGCGCGCGCGCCGAGCTGTCGGGCGGGGCGACGGTGCAGATCGTCGAGCCGCTGCCCGCCGAACGCGACCGCCAGGCGCACGCCGCCGCGACCCGCCTGCAAAGCCTGCCGCAAGTGTCCTCGCTGCGGATCGTCCCGCAGTCGGAACTCGATGCCCTGCTCGAACCGTGGCTCGGGGAAGACGCGCAAGGCGAGAACGCGGTGCCGATGCCCGCGCTGCTCGACGTCCAGCTGCGCGGCCCTGCCGACCCGGCGACGCTGGCCGCACTGCAGGCTGCGCTTGAGCGGGTCGCCCCGGCGGCACAGGTCGACGGACAATCGACCTGGCTGCGACCGGTGTTCGCCGCGATCAGTTCGCTGCAGTGGCTGGCGATCGCGCTGGTGCTCCTGCTCGCGGTGACCAGCTCGGCGGCCGTCTGGCTGGCGGCGCGCAGCGCGCTGGGCAGCAACCGCGGGACGATCGAGATCGTCCACCTGCTCGGCGGGACCGACGCCCAGATCGCGCGCATCTTCCAGCGCTCGATCGCGCTTGACGCGCTGCTCGGCGGCACCGTCGGCCTCGCGCTCGGGACCGCGGCGGTCATGCTGCTCGGGCGCCAGTTCGCCGCGCTCGGATCGGGCATGGTCGCCGGCGGGGGTCTCGCGTGGGTCGACTGGCTGCTGCTCGCCGCGGTGCCGCTGGCCGGCGTCCTCATAGCAATGGCGACCGCCCGGCTGACCGTGCTCTCTGCGCTGAGGCGGATGCTATGATCCGCCGCGCGCTCTCGGTCGTCGCTCTGCTCTACGTGCTCGGCTTCCTCGCCTTCGCGGTGGCGCTGCCGCAGCCGAACGACGCGCGTGCGACCGATGCGATCATCGTGCCCACCGGCGGGCCGGGCCGGATCGACCGCGGGCTCGCTTTGCTGCGCGCGCACAGGGCCCGGGCGATGCTCGTCAGCGGGGTCGACCGCGAGGTCAAGCCGCGCGAGTTCGCCGCCGAATACAAGGTGCCCATGCCTCTGATGGACTGCTGCATCACGCTGGGCTTTGCCGCGGTCGACACCCGCAGCAACGCGGCAGAGACCGCGCAGTGGGTCGAGCGTCGCCGCTACCGCTCGCTGCGGCTGGTAACCACCGACTGGCACATGCGCCGCGCCGCGAACGAACTCGATCAGGTCTTGCCGAGCGACGTGACCGTAGTTCGCGATGCGGTCGCATCCCGCCCGTCGCTCCACAACCTGTTCCTCGAATACAACAAGCTGCTGGCGAGCTTCGCCGCGCGGCTGTGGCAAGGCTGACCGGACGGTGAGCGTGGTGCGCAGCCTGGCCTTTTATGTCGCGTTCTACCTCGGCACGGTGGTCTACGTGCTCGCGGCGCTGGCCGTGCTGCCGATCGGGCCCAGGCCGTTCCGCGCGGTGGTGCACGGCTGGTCGCGCCATCAGCGGCGGTGCGCGCGGATTTTCGCCGGCATCAGGGTGCGGGTCGAGGGGACGGTCCCGAGCGGTCCGGTGCTGGTGGTGATGAAGCACGAAAGCTTCTTCGAGGCGATCGACCTGCCGACTCTGCTGCGGCTGCCGGTGCCGTTCGCCAAGCAGGAACTGTTCTCGATCCCCGGCTGGGGCGCGACCGCGGCGGCCTATGGCTGCGTGCCGGTTGCGCGCGAGGCGGGGGCGCGGGCGCTGCGCGAGATGCTCGCCGCCGCCCGCGCGCACTTGGCCGAAGGGCGCCCGCTGGCGCTGTTTCCCGAAGGCACCCGCGTGCCGCACGGGGTGCGCGCACCGCTGCAGTCGGGCTTCGCCGGGCTCTACAAGCTGCTGGGGCTGCCGGTCGTGCCGGTGGCGGTGAACAGCGGGCCGCTCTACCACCGGGTGTGGAAGCGCGCCGGAATCGTCACCTACCGCATCGGCGAGACGATCCCGCCCGGCCTTCCGCGCGAGGAGGCCGAGCGCCGCGTGCTCGACGCGATCAACGCGCTGAATCTTTAGCTGTCGTGATCGGTGCGGCCGAAGTCGGGCCGCGCGTCATCCTGGCCTTGCTCGATGATCGAGCGGCGGATCGCGCGGGTGCGGGTAAACAGGTCGAACAGCGCCTCGCCGTCGCCGCGGCGGATCGCCCGCTGGAGCGCAGTCAGGTCCTCGGTGAAGCGGCCGAGCATCTCGAGCACCGCCTCGCGGTTGGTCAGGAACACGTCGCGCCACATCGTCGGATCGCTCGCGGCGATGCGGGTGAAATCGCGGAAGCCGCCCGCCGAATACTTGATCACCTCGCTGCGAGTGACCTCTTCCAGATCGCTTGCGGTGCCGACGATCGTGTAGGCGATGAGGTGCGGGATGTGGCTGGTGACCGCGAGCACGAGGTCGTGGTGCGAGGCGTCCATCGTCTCGACGTTGGCGCCGAGCGCGCTCCAGAACGCGGTGACGGCGGCGATGGCCGCGGGGTCGGCGTCCTGCGCCGGAGTGAGGATGCACCAGCGATGGCGGAACAGGTGCGCGAATCCCGCGTCGGGACCGCTCTTCTCGGTGCCGGCGACGGGGTGCGCGGGCACCACCTGTCGGCCCGGCAGCGTGGCGCGCAGCGCCTCGGCGACGGCGGCCTTCGACGAGCCGACGTCGCTGACGATGGCATCCTGTGGCAGCGCGTCCGCGATGGCCGCAGCGGCCTCGCCGATCGCGCCGACGGGCACGCAGAAAATGACGAGCTGCGCATCGCGCACGGCGTCGCCGGCGTCGTCGCACACGCGGTCCACCAGCCTGCGCTCGGCGGCGCGGCGGCGCACTTGCGGATCGGCGTCGTAGCCGGTCGTAGTCGCGCCCGGCAGGCATTCGGCGACCGCGAGCCCGATCGAGCCGCCGAGCAGCCCGAGACCGATGATGGCGATGCGCTCGATGCTCATCCGGCCGCTTCCGCCGCTATCCGGATCGCTGCGGCGACCGCGTCCATTTGTCCAGTGGTCCCGACGGTGATCCGCAGCGCCTGGTCGAGGCCCTGCCCCGGTAGGTGGCGCACCGCGTAGCCCGCGTCAGCGATCGCTTCCATCGCGGCCAGCGCGCTGAGGGCACCCTCGAACAGCACCAGCACGAAGTTCGCCTC
>JBQCFR010000241.1:0-8763 GCA_051958885.1 Tsuneonella sp. | reverse complement strand
GGCGCACACGCGCCCGATGGCGGGCTGCCCGGCGGAGAGTTCGATTTCCCCGTGGTCTCGGTCGGCGCGACCGAGAACGCGCTGATGGCGGCGGTTCTCGCCAGCGGCACGTGCCGCCGGTTCAAAGCCGCGCGCGAGCCCGAGATCGTCGATCTGTGCAACCTGCTGGTGGCGATGGGGGCGGAGATCGAAGGCATCGGCACGTCGGACGTGACCGTGCACGGCGTCAAGCGGCTCCACGGCGCGACCTACCGGGTAATGGCGGACCGGATCGAGGCGGGCTCCTACGCCTGCGCTGCGGCGATCACCGGGGGCGAGGTGCTGCTCGAAGGCGCGAAGGCCGAGGAGATGTCGGCGACGCTTCACGCGCTGCGCAACATCGGCGTTCGCGCCGAGAGTGAGAAGAAGGGCGTGCGCATCGCCGCCGACGGCCGCCTGCGCGCGGTCAACCTGTCGACTGCGCCCTATCCCGGGCTCGCCACCGACATGCAGGCGCAGTTGATGGCGCTGCTCACCGTCGCGGACGGTACCAGCGTGCTGACCGAGACGATCTTCGAGAACCGCTACATGCACGTGCCCGAGCTCAACCGCATGGGCGCGCGGATCGAGACCTCGGGCCGCACCGCGATCGTGCACGGCGCCGAGGCGCTCCACGGCGCGGAAGTGATGGCGACCGACCTGCGCGCCTCGATGAGCCTGGTGATTGCCGGGCTGGCGGCCGCGGGGCGGACGCAAGTGCGCCGGCTCTATCACCTCGATCGCGGCTACGAACGGCTCGAAGAGAAGCTCGCGCTAGTCGGCGCTCAAGTGGAGCGCGTGGGGGACGAGTAACGGATATTTCTCCCCGCTGCTGCGTTGGTGCGGCGAGAAGGAGAATCCACGATGGGCTTGCTAAGGATCGCCACGCTCGGCGCGCTCGGCTACGCCGGGTACCAGTACTACCAGAAGAATTTCGGCCATCAGGGCCGCGCGGCCTTCGCGGGCAACCAGGGGCACCACCACGGGCACCAGGTTCGCGACTCCGGCCCCGAAGCGATGCGTGACAAACCGCGCCGCGAGTGGGACAAGGTTGACGAGATCAGCGACGAGTCGTTTCCGGCCAGCGATCCCCCCGCGACCTATTAAGGAGCAAGGGGCCTGGATCGTCAGGAGAGCGGGGCGGAACTGCGAAGTTCCGGCCCGCTTTTCACATACCGGCTGACCAGCCACAGGCGGATGGCCCCGGCGAGTCCCGGCGGGGCCTGGGCGCGGATCCGCTCCTCGTCGATCCGCGCCACCAGCGTATTCAAGGGCACACCCTCGCGCGCGGAAGCCTCGCGCAGCATGTCCCAGAACAGCGGTTCCAGGCTGATCGAGGTCTTGTGTCCGGCGATTTCGACCGAGCGCTTGACCGGCGGATGGTATGGGGCGGGCATCGTTTCAGCGTAGCATAGCAGGGCCGCGAAGAGAGCCCGCCGACGGTCAGAGGCTGCGGCTGTCGTATGCCCACTGGAGAAGCGCCTGGCGCTGCCTGGGCCGGCAGAAGGGATCGCCGGGCTCGCAGTAGCGTTCGACTTGGGCCGCGTGCCGCCTGAAGGCGTACCAGCGCGCGATCTGGCGATCATCCTCGGCGCTCATCCGCCGCCCCGAATAGTAACGGCAATACCATTGAAACCAGCCGCGCGGGTCGTCGGGATGGATCCATCCCTTCGCGCGCCACACGGCGAGCGACGAGCCCGCGCGCACCCCGTAGTAGTTGAGCGTACAGTCGGCCGGACCCTCGGCAAGCTGGGCGTGCCGAAACCACGCAGCCGGAAACTCCGCCCGGCAATCGGTCATGTACTTGCCGCAGAACACGCCGAGCTCGAGCATCTCGGCCGGGGTGAGTTGCGGCTTGAATCGGGGATCGAACTGCGCGCCCATGGGCGCGACGCGGACGTAACTGTAGCCGCTCTGCATCTTGTCGCTGACGACGATGGTAGCGGGCGGCATGTGGGGATAACTCGTGAAACGGTGAGGCGAGATCTGCGGCCGCGGCTCAATACATATGCTGGCCGCCGTTGATGCTCATCGTCGAGCCGGTGACGAACCCGCCCTCGTCGCTGGTCAGGAAGGCTACCCCGCGGGCGATCTCCTCGGCCTGGCCCAGCCGGCCGACGGGGATCTTGGCGACGATCTTTTCCAGCACCGGCGGGGGCACCGCGGCGACCATGTCGGTGTCGATGTAGCCGGGCGCGATCGCGTTGACCGTCACGCCTTTCCTGGCGCCTTCCTGCGCCAGGGCCTTGGTGAAGCCGTGGATGCCGCTCTTGGCGGCGGCGTAGTTCACCTGGCCGTACTGGCCGGCCTGTCCGTTGATCGAACCGATATTGACGATCCGGCCCCACCCGCGCGCGGCCATTCCCGGAAAGCACGCCTTGGCCATGTTGAAGCACCCGCCGAGGTTGATGCGCATCACGTCATTCCAGTCATCGAACGTCATGCGTGAGAGCGTCCCGTCCCGCGTGATACCGGCGTTGTTGACCACTATATCGACGGGGCCAACCTCTTCCTCCACCTGCATGCAGCCGTCGATGCAGGCCTGGTGATCGCCAACGTCCCACTTGAAGACCTTGATCCCGTGCGAGTCGGCGAAGCGCCGCGCGCGTTCGTCATTCCCCGCGTAGTTGGCCACGACGGCGCGGCCCTGCGCCTGGAGCGCGAGGCTGATCGCTTCGCCGATCCCGCGGGTTCCACCGGTGACGATTGCAACGCGCGCCATGCCCTCTCCTCTCTCGGCCTCGTTGTGCCTCAGCAGCCGAGAATTACGGCGAGTCGGTAAGCTGCGCAAAGAAAAACCCCGCCGCGGCGGGACGTCCTGGCCGGCAACACGGCGCCAATCAGAACTTGAACTGGGTTCCCACGTACACCGCCTGATTGTCCTGCTCGGCGTCGGTGAGCGGGGCGATCCGGTCGCGCTCCTGCGACAGCCGCACGCCGGCGGTCACGTTGAGGTTGCGCGTCAGGCGGTAAGCGCCGCCGACATCGACCGACTGCTCGCCCGCGCCTTCGAGCGTGCGCGCCGCGCGGCCGACCTGTGCCTGCTGCTCCAGCGCGATGCGCGCTTCGAACCGGCTCGGCTTGCCCGAGGTCGCCTCGCGCGGCTTGAAGCTGGCCAGATCGGGCATCTCGAGCTTGCCGACATCGAACTTGGGTGCGGCGCTGGTCTCCGGCTTGGCGAAGCTCTGATAGCCGCGCGAGATGCCGAGGTTATACCGCGTCGGCGCCACGCTGACGGTGCCGGCCGCGATGCCCGGCTCGCCCTGAACCGCGGCGGCGGCCGTGCGGAACGAGATCGCCCGCGCCGTCTCGTCGTCCACGCGAACGGCCACGGTGTAAGTGCGGTCACGAGCGGTGGTGGCGGCTGCCGGCGTAAACCGTAGCGCCTGCCCGCGGGCAGCGATCTTCTGCGCGACCTTGCGCGCGAGCACCGGGTCGACCGAGGCCGGTGTGAACTGCGCGAAACCGGCGGAGATCGCCTCGGGCGCGGGCATGTCGAGGCGGGTCAGCGCGAAACCCGCACTGGGAATCGCCAGGGCCATCGCCGCGCCGACGAGCAGCGTGGCGCCGAAGCGCCCCTTTGCCGCTGCCTTTGCTGCGCGTGCCATTCGCTTACGCCCTTGCCCCATTCGGACCGTTCCCGTTCGAGAGGCCGGTCCTAACTTCCGCCAAATGAACCCAGGCTGGCCCGGGTTCCCGCCGCCGGAAACGTGCCCGGCGTCCCGCTCGATCGAATTGCTAGAATCATCCCAAGCACTTGGCCAGCTTTTCCACACCTGACAAATGCATGAGCCGGCAAGTGTTGCACGCGGTCCACAGGCGGGCGCGGATTAAGCCGGGGTTCACGCCCGCGAAGGCCTGTGCAGCGGGGAACGCCAGGCGGCACGCGCGACGCCTTGCCGGGCGCGCCGTGGGGGCTATAGAGGCCCGCGAACGTACCTGTTTGACCGATCGAGACACCGATGACCGCGAACTATCCAGCGAAGTCCACCGTGATCCGCAACCGCGCGGCCCTGGCGCTCGGCGCAGCAGCGCTCGCGCTGCTCGCGGGCTGCGGCCATTCCGAACGGCCCAAGGCCGATCTCGCCGCGAGCAAGGTGACCACGATCGGGGTCAATTCCTATCTCTGGCGCGCCGCGCTGGAGACGGTCAGCTTCGCGCCGCTGCTGCAGGCGGACAGCAATGGCGGGGTCATCGTCACCGACTGGTACGCCAACCCGCAGAACCCGGGGGAGCGGATCAAGGTGACCGTCTCGATCCTCGATCAGGACCTGCGTGCCGACGCGGTGCGAGTCGCCGCTAGCCGCGAAGTGTCGCAGGGCGGCGCCTGGGTCGATGCGCCGGTCCAGGCGGCGACCGTGCAGAAGCTTGAGGACATTATCCTCACGCGGGCGCGCGAACTGCGCCGCCAGGCGGTTGCGAGCTGATCTTCCCGGAGTGACTTCGATGACAGACCAGCGTTTCGATCCGTCGGCGGCGGACGGGCGCTGGCAGCGCGCCTGGGCCGAAGCCGGCACGTTCCGCGCCGACAGCGATTCGAACAAGCCCAAGAGCTACGTGCTCGAGATGTTTCCGTATCCCTCGGGTCGGATCCACATCGGGCACGTGCGCAACTACACGATGGGCGACGTGCTGGCGCGCTACAAGAAGATGCGCGGGTACGAGGTGCTTCACCCGATGGGGTGGGACGCGTTCGGCATGCCGGCCGAGAACGCCGCGATGGAGCAGGGCGTTCACCCCGGCGGATGGACCCGCGCCAACATCGCCAACATGAAGGTGCAGCTTCAGCGGATCGGCTTCGCCCTCGACTGGAGCCGCGAGATCGCCACCTGCGATCCCGAATACTACGGACACGAGCAGGCGCTGTTCATCGATCTCTTCGAGGCGGGGCTGGTCTACCGCAAGGAGAGTGAGGTCAACTGGGACCCGGTCGACATGACCGTGCTCGCCAACGAGCAGGTCATCGACGGGAAGGGGTGGCGCTCGGGCGCGCCGGTGGAGCGGCGCAAGCTCAACCAGTGGTTCCTCAAGATCACCGACTTCGCCGAGGAACTGCTCGATGGCCTTGGCCGGCTCGACGAATGGCCCGACAAGGTTCGCCTGATGCAGGAGAACTGGATCGGCAAGAGCCAGGGCCTGCAGTTCTCGTTCGATCTGTCGAACGGGGACAAGCTTGCCGTCTATTCGACTCGGCCCGACACGAGCTTTGGCGCCAGCTTCGTCGCCGTCGCGCCCGATCATCCGGTCGCGCAGGGCCTGGCGATGATCAATTGCGACGCGGCCAAGTTCATCGACCGGTGCAAGCGCGGCGGCACCACTGCGGCCGAGCTAGAGACGGCGGAGAAGCTGGGGTTCGATACCGGCATCGGCGCGGTGCATCCGTTCACCGGCGCATACCTGCCGGTGTTCATCGCCAACTTCGTGCTGATGGACTACGGCACCGGCGCGGTAATGGGCGTGCCGGGTCACGACCAGCGCGACTTCGAGTTCGCCACGAAATACAAGTTGCCGATCCCGCGCGTAGTTGCGCGCAGCGCGGCCGACGCCGGTCTGCCGCTGGGCGCGGAAGCTGAAGCCGGCGACGGGGTCATCGTCAACTCGCAGTTTCTCGACGGGATGAGCGTCGATGCCGCGATCGGCGAAGTGATTGCGCGCGCCGAGGCCGGCGGGTGGGGCACGGGCAAGACGGTCTGGCGGCTGCGCGACTGGGGCGTCTCGCGTCAGCGTTACTGGGGCACGCCGATCCCGTTCATCCACTGCGCCGCATGCGGCGTGGTGCCGGTGCCCAAAGGCCAGCTTCCGGTGGTGCTGCCCGAGGACGTCGACTTCCAGACCCCCGGCAATCCGCTCGAGCGCCACCCGACGTGGAAGCACGTCGCGTGCCCGAGCTGCGGCGGGGCGGCGGTGCGCGAAACCGACACGCTCGACACGTTCGTCGATTCGAGCTGGTACTTCCTGCGCTTTGCCAGCCAGCCGTCCGACAAGCCGTTCGACCGCGACGAAGTCGACAAGTGGCTGCCGGTGGAACAGTACATCGGCGGGATCGAGCACGCGATCCTCCACTTGCTTTATGCGCGCTTCTGGACCCGCGCGCTGCAGCGCCTCGGCATGCTCGACTTCGCCGAGCCGTTCGCCTCGCTGTTCACGCAAGGCATGGTCACGCACGAGACCTATTCGCGCCGCGAGGGCGATCGCGAGGTGTTCTATAGTCCCGGGGAGGTGCTGCGCACCGCCTCCGGGGCGACTCTGACCGACGGGAGCCCGGTGAGCGTCGGGCGGGTCATCAAGATGTCCAAGTCGAAGAAGAACACCGTCGACCCGGACGAGATCGTCGCCAAGTACGGTGCCGACGCGGTGCGCTGGTTCATGCTCTCCGACAGCCCGCCCGAGCGCGACCTGCCGTGGTCCGAAGCGGGGATCGAGGGCTGCTGGCGCATGGTCCAGCGGCTGTGGCGGCTGTTCGGCGAGAGCGATGCGGCTGCCGATGGCGAGGACAAGGCGCTCGCGCGCAAGCTTCACCAGACTTACGCCGCGGTCGCCGCCGACATCGAGGCGCTGTCGTTCAACAAGGCGGTGGCGCGGATCTACGAGCTGGCGAGCGCGGTGGAGAAGGCCGCGCCCTCCGCCACGCGCAGCGAGGCGGTGCGCGGTTTGATGCTGCTCGCCGCGCCGATGATGCCGCACCTTGCCGAAGAAGCCTGGTCGCGTAGCGGCGAACCCGGCCTGATCGGCGACGCGCCGTGGCGGGGGCACGATGCGGCGCTGCTGGTCGAGGACGAGGTGACTATCGCGGTCCAGCACAAGGGCAAGCTGCGCGACACGCTGACGGTCGCCAAGGGGCTGGCGAATGCCGAGCTCGAGGCGCTTGCGCTCGGAAGCGAGAAAGTCCAGCGTTCGCTCGACGGCGCAAGCGTGCGCAAGGTCATCGTGGTGCCTGATCGGCTGGTGAACATCGTCACATGAAGCGCTTGATTGCCCTGATTCTCGCGTGTCTTACGCTCTCGGCCTGCGCGCTGCAGCCGATGTATGCCGGGGGCAGCAGCGGCGTTGTGGCGCAAGGCCTCGGGGCGATCGAGGTGCCGCCGATCGAGGGCAAGGCCGGCTGGCTGATGCGCAACGCGCTGGTCGACCGGCTTGGCGCGGGCGGGACCTCGACGCCGCGCTACCGGCTCGACGTGCGGCTCGACGACAAGCTCGAAGGGCTCGGCGTGCTGAGCGACGACACCGTCGGGCGCGAGCGGCGCACGCTGCGCGCGCGCTACCAGCTCGTCGATCTGGCCTCGGGCGATGTCCTGCTCGATGCGACATCGGGATCGGACGCGGGCATCGATGTCGTGTCGAGCGAGTACGCCACGATCGCCGCGGAAGAGACGGCGCTCGAGAATTTGTCGAAAGCCGTAGCCGACCGGATCGTCACCCAGCTTGCGCTGACCCTGCGCGCGAAGACGTGAGCCAACGCCGGAGCGGGCGCCGGTGAAGGCGACTCAGAAGGATTTCGCCGCCGCCGCTGCCCGCGCCGCGCGGCAATGCCGGGTGTTCTTCTTCTGCGGTCCCGACGAGGCCGGGGCCGCCGCCGCCGCGGCCCGGCTCGCCGCGATGCTCGACGATCCCGGAGAGCGCGTGGACCTGAGCGGCGCCGACCTCAAGCGCGACCCGGTACTGCTCGGCGACGAGGCGCGCTCGACCTCGCTGTTCGGCGATAAGCGGCACATCTGGGTTCGTGCAACCGGCGACGATGCTCATGACGCGCTCGCCAACCTCGTCGGCGGGATCGATGGGGGCGAGGGGGAGGCGTGCCCGGTCATCGTGGTCGCCACCGCGGCCACCGACAAGTCGCGCAGCGCCAAGCTGCTCGAGGCGCGCTCCGATTCGCTGGTGGCGATGTTCTGGCCTCCCGACCTCTCCACCGTGACGGCGGCCGTGCGCACGATGGCGGACGAGGCCGGGCTGCGCGGCGTCGGGGGCGACCTTGCCGAGCGGATCGCCCGCGCCGCCGGGCTCGATGTGCGGCTGGCCGAATCCGAAATCGCCAAGCTGGCGCTGTTTCTGGATGCCAGTCCGGCGGCCCCGCGCAGCGTCGACGCCGAGTCGCTCGATGCGATCGGCGCCCGCACCGAGGAGGACGGTTTCGCGCCGCTGGTGAACGCGGTGCTGGCCGGCGAGGTGGCCAAGCTGGCGGCCGAACTGCACCGCATGCGCGAGGCCTCGCTCAATCCGGTGGGATTGCTGCTGGCGTTCGAGCGGCGGGCCGCGCAACTGGCGCAGCTTTCGGCCAGGCTCGGGCGCCGCGGCGATGTCGACAGCTTCATCGGCGAGGAGACCCGCGCCCGGCGTGTTTTCTTCAAAGAACAGCGCGAGATAGCCGAACAACTCAAGCGCTGGCGTGGCCCCCGGATGGAGCGCCTGGTGGACCGCCTGATCGATCTGCACCGGCAGCTGCTCGCGACCGGGCAGGCAGGCGAAGTCTTGCTCGCGCAAGGCCTGACCGCGATCGCGCGCGAGGCGAGCCGGGCTCGCTGAGCCGCCGCAGTCGTTCGTCCGAATGTGAGACGCATGCTTACCGCGCAGCTAGGTATTTCTTGCTAACCGCGCGGGGTTGATGTTTGACGGGCGGCCGAACGGGACAGCTCGGATGAACGCGCCAGCCATACAAGCGTTGTTGCCGGAGGCCGCGTCGGGAGCGCGCGCCGGCCCGCTGGTGCGCTCGTTCGAGCGGCGGCGGATGCGCATCTATGTCGTCCAGAT
>JBQCFR010000240.1:0-11903 GCA_051958885.1 Tsuneonella sp. | reverse complement strand
CCTTGTCGAGCCGGTGGACCAGCCGGGGGCGCGGCCCGTCACCGGTGATGAAGGCATCGAGCAACCCGTCGACGTGGCTGTGGGTCTTGGTGCCGCCTTGCGTGGCCAGGCCGGGCGGCTTGTTGAGCACGATCGCCGCAGGGGTCTTCTGGATCACCATCGCCTCGGCCTCGGCGATCTGCTCGGGCGTCAGCTCGCGGCGGGCCGGAGCCTTCCCGGCGGGCGCGTCGCCACCGGGCGGCACGCGGACCTGCTGGCCCGCCGCCAGGCGATCCTCGGGCTTGGCGCGCTTGCCGTCGACCCGCACCTGCCCGGTGCGCGCCCACTTGGAAACCGTGCCGAAGCCGATCTGCGGCAGGTGCCGCTTGAACCACCGGTCGAGCCGGATCCCGTCATCGTCGGGCGCGACGGTGAACTGGCGGACCGCGTCGCTCATGCGGCGAGCCGCATCACGATGAGGCCGATGTAGAGACCGGTCAGCCCCGCGAGCAGCGACACCGCGCCGTAAACGAACGCGGCGCCCGGCTGGCCGCGTTCGATCAGCAGCATCAACTCGAGGCTGAACGAGGAGAACGTGGTGAAGCCGCCGAGCACTCCGACGCCCAGCAGCAATCGCATGATCTCGCCCGAAGCCGAGCCGAACCGGGCGAGAAACCCCGCGAGCAGCCCCATCGCGAGGCTCCCCAACACGTTGACCGTCAGCGTCGCCCATGGAAACGCGGCCACCGTTGCCGCGCCGAGCCAGCCCGTCAGCATCCGGCCGGTCTCGTAACGCAGCACCGCGCCGGTTCCGCCCCCGGCGAACACGAGCGCGGCGGCGGCGAAGGGAGACGGCATCGGCATACGCGACGCCTTAGCCGCGCGCCGCGGCGCTGCAAACCCGCCTTGCAAAATCGCGAATCCGCGCGTATGTGCGCCCCGGTTCGGCCGCTTTCCGCAACGGGAGCGCCGCTTTTTTCGTATGTTTACAAAGGCGTCATCCCCGCGCCAGCGGGCTCTGGGCCATTGTTCGTGAGGTGTACCGAGTTTATGCAAATCATCGTCCGCGATAACAACGTCGACCAGGCTCTGCGCGCGCTCAAGAAGAAGCTGCAGCGCGAAGGCGTCTATCGCGAGATGAAGCTGCGCCGCCACTACGAGAAGCCGAGCGAGAAGCGCGCGCGCGAAAAGGCCGCCGCGGTGCGCCGCGCGCGCAAGCTCGAGCGCAAGCGGGCGGAGCGCGACGGCGTCAAGTAAGCCTGCGGCCGCGTTGAGCGGCTTGCACCGGACACTGCGATAAGGCATCGGGGCGCGGGGGGCATTTCCCGCGCCCATTGCATCTGGACGAGACGACCATGACCGAGATCACCCGCGTTCCGCTGCGCCCCGTGGCGAAGGGCACGCTCACCAAGATGTGGCTCGGGGTGGTGATCGCCGTCCTGCTCGGCGCCGGAATTGCCTGGGCGGCGGTGCCCCACGGGGTCGAGGTCGAGACGCTGACCGAAGGCAGCGGGCCGCATCCGGGACCCGACGACGTGGTGTTCGTCAAGTACACCGGCAAGCTCGCCGACGGGAAAGTGTTCGACGAATCGCGCGAACTGCCCTTCCCCACCGGCGGCCTGCTCCCCGAAGGCATGCCGATGCAGGTCAAGGGCGTGGTCCCCGGGTTTGCCGAGGGGCTCCAGCAGATGCAGAAGGGCGGCAAGTACCGGCTGACGATCCCGGCGGACAAGGCTTATGGCGCGAACCCGCCGCCGAACTCGCCGATCCCGCCGAACGCCGATCTCGTGTTCGATGTCGAACTGGTCGACTTCATGACCGAGGCCGACGCCCAGCGCCGCTTCGAGGCTTTGCAGCAGATCATGCAGATGCAGCAACAGCAGCAGGGCGGCGCGAAGGGCGGCGCGCCGGCGCAGGCGATGCCGCCGCAGTAAGACGCGGCGCTTTTCACCGATTGCTCACCGCCGCCTCATGGCTTGACCGGCCGGGCGCGGTATAGCTGGCGGCTCGATGGGAGAGCGCCGGCATGACCGATAGCCTAGTTATTGACCGAGATAGGGCGGCGGAGGACTGGCCGCTGCGCCCGTGGCTGCTCGCCGCGCTGCTCGGCTTGGCCGGGCTGCTGATCTACTTCGTCGGCGGTGGCGACGGGCCGGGCACCAAGGTCGGTTGGCAGGCGGCGGTCTCCGCTTTGCTCTTCTTCGGTCCGCTGGCGTTCGCCTTCTCGCTCGAGCGCGGGCGCTGGCGGGGGCCGCTGGCGTTCGCCGCGCTTGCGGGCCTCGTCATGGCCGGACTCGCCTGGCGCGCGGTGGCCGGCGGCGCGACGTACGCCAGCCCCGAGTACGGCTTCTTCGCCGGCGTGATCGCCACCGCCATCGCTCTGCCGCTGTTCCAGTCGGGCTTCCACCGCACGCGGTTCGCCACCCCTTACCCGCTGATCCACGGCTACGCCTGGAGCGACGCGATCTCCGCGGCCGGCGCGCTCGCGTTCACCGGCGCCTCGTGGCTGCTGCTGCTGATCCTCAGCGAGCTGTTCCACCTGCTCAAGATCGACCTGCTGCGCGATCTGCTCGGCGAAGGCTGGTTCGGCTGGTCGTGGTCGGGCGCGGCGTTCGGCGCGGCGCTCGGCGTGCTACGCAACGAGGCGAAGATCATCGGCACGCTTCAGCGCGTAGTGATGGTGGTACTCTCGATCCTCGCGGTGCCGCTCGCCGCGGGCCTGGCGCTGTTCCTCGTCGCGATGATCGTCTCCGGCCCCGACGTGCTGTGGCAGGCGACCCGCAGCGCGACCCCGATCCTGCTGCTGTGCGCGGCCGCCGCATGGGTGCTCGCCAACGCCATCGTGCGCGACAGCGACGAGGACGCGAGCGGCAGCCGGACCTTGCGCGCCGCGGCGCTGGTGCTCGCGCTCGCCGTGCTGCCGCTGACGGTGTTCGCCGCCGTCTCGCTCGGCACCCGCATCGCGCAGCACGGGCTCAGTCCCGAACGGCTGTGGGGCCTCGTCGCGATCGCGGTGGCGACCGCCTACGGTCTGGCCTGGCTGGTCGCGGTGGTGCGCGGGTGGCAAGCCAGCACGTGGGGCGAGCGGCTGCGCCGCGCTAACGTGGACCTCGCGGTGCTCATTGCCGGCATCGCGCTGTTCCTCGCGCTGCCGATCCTCGATTTCGGCGCGATCTCCGCCAGCAACCAGCTCGACCGCCTCGAGCGCGGCGAAGTGAGCGCGAAGACCTTCGACTACGATGCGCTCCGGTGGGACTTCGGCGCGGCCGGCCGGCGCGCGTTGGCGCGGCTGGCCAGGAGCGCCAACCCGGTGATCGCCGACAACGCGCGGCTCGCCGCCGCGCAGAGCGAGCGCGCCTGGGGCGGGCTGCGCGAAGGCGCCTTCGCCGACGCCGACGAGATCAACGTGCGGCTGCAGCCCGATGACCCCGCGTTGCGCACCCGCGTGGTCGACTACCTGCGCGTCAATCGCTGGCAGTGCGGCGACTTCTGCGTCGCGCTCGATCTCGGCCAGGCGGCGGATGGCGCGCGCGAGGTCGCCCTCGTCACCGGCGGCGGCTACGAGCGCGTCCGCCTCCCCGCAGCCGGCGGCGGCGTGCAGGCGCCGCAAGTCACCCCCGCCGCGGCGCCGCTGACCCCGCGCAGCACGGTCGAGATCCGCACGCTGCCGCGCCGCTCCATCGTGGTCGACGGCAAGCCGGTCGGCCCGCCGCTCGACGATGCGCTTGAAGGTCCGCCGCCCCCCCGCTAACGCGCGCGCCATGTCCGTAGACAGAGAAACCGTCGCGAGAATCGCGAAGCTGGCGCGCATCGAGATGGACGAGGCGGCGCTCGACCAGCTCGCGCCCGAATTCAACGCGATCCTCGGCTGGGTCGAGCAGCTCGGCGAGGTCGACACGAGCCAGGTCGAGCCGATGACCGCGGTCATCCCCAACACGCTGCGCCTGCGCGACGACGTGATCGACGCCGACCCGCTGACCGGCGGCGGCATCCGCGACAAGGTGCTCGCCAATGCGCCCAACGCCGAGCACGGGTTCTTCGCCGTGCCCAAGGTGATCGAGTGATGCGGCATGGTTTGCACGCCATCCTTCGAGAGGCTCAGGATGAGCGGGCGTTGAAGCTGATGTTCCTCAATATCGCCGCTCGTGCTGAGCTTGTCGAAGCACGCCCGCGCGACCTCGGAAGCATTTGATGACCAATCTCACCGACCTCGGCGTCAAGGCGATCCGCGACGGAGTGGCCCAGGGCCAGTTCTCCGCGCGCGAGGTGGCCGAGGCGTTCAACGCCAACGTCTGCGCCGCGAGTGCGCTCAACGCGTTTATCGTCGCCACGCCCGAGCACGCGCTCGCGGCCGCCGACGCGGTCGACGCCGCGCGCGCGAAAGACGAGGCGCTGGGCAAGATGGCCGGCGTGCCGATCGGGATGAAGGACCTGTTCGCCACCAAAGGCGTGCAGACCACCGCCGCAAGCCACATCCTCGAAGGCTTCGTGCCCGAATACGAAAGCACCGTCAGCCAGAACCTGTGGAACGCGGGCGCGGGCATGCTCGGCAAGCTCAACCTCGATCAGTTCGCGATGGGCTCGTCGAACGAGACGAGCTACTTCGGCAATGTCGTGAGCCCGTGGCGCACCGCCGACGGCGGCAACGCCGCGCTCGCCCCCGGCGGCTCCTCCGGCGGCAGCTCGGCGGCGGTCAGCGCCCGGCTCTGTCCGGCCGCGACCGGGACCGACACCGGCGGCTCGATCCGCCAGCCTGCCGCGTTCACCGGCATCTCCGGCATCAAGCCGACCTACGGCCGCTGCAGCCGGTGGGGCGTGGTCGCCTTCGCCTCCAGCCTCGACCAGGCGGGATCGATGGCGCGCGACGTCACCGACTGCGCGATCATGCTCGAGGCGATGGCCGGGTTCGATCCGAAGGACGCCACCAGCCTCAATCTGCCGGTCCCCGCATGGGAAGCCGCTCTCAACGCCGACATGCGCGGCAAGCGGGTGGGCATCCCGCGCGAATACCGCATGGACGGCACCGATCCCGAAATCCTCAAGAGCTGGGACGACGGGATCGCCTGGATGAAGGACGCCGGGGCCGAGATCGTCGAGGTCAGCCTGCCGCACACCAAGTACGCGCTGCCCGCCTACTACATCGTCGCACCGGCCGAAGCCTCGAGCAACCTCGCCCGCTACGACGGGGTGCGCTACGGCCTGCGCGACCTGCCGCCGGGCGCGGGCCTGCAGGACATGTACGCCGCCACCCGCGCGGCGGGCTTCGGCGACGAGGTCAAGCGCCGCATCCTCATCGGCACCTACGTGCTCTCGGCGGGTTTCTACGACGCCTATTACAACCAGGCGCAGAAGGTCCGCACGCTGATCGCGCGCGACTTCGCCGCCGCGTTCGAGCAGTGCTACGTGATCCTCGCGCCGACCACCCCCACCGCCAGCTTCGCGCTCGGCGACAAGGTCGACGACCCGCTGGCGATGTACCTCAACGACGTCTTCGCCGTCCCCGCCAGCCTCGCCGGCCTCCCCGCGATGAGCGTGCCCGCCGGGATCAATTCGGCCGGGCTGCCGCTGGGGCTGCAGGTCATCGGCAAGGCGTTCGACGAACAGGGCGTGCTCGACGCCGGCCTCGCGCTCGAGCAGCGCGCCGGCTTTACCGCGCGGCCGGAGAAGTGGTGGTGACCTTTACCTGGCTCGACATCCTCTGCGGCATCGGCGCGGCCGCCGCGATCCTGCTCGGCGGCTTCCTCGCCCGCCGTATCGACCACGGCGAGCTGCGCTTCGATTCGAAGACCGGAAAGACAATCGACGATGAGTGACTACCGCATCCACGGCGCGACGGGCGAATGGGAGGTCGTGATCGGCCTCGAAGTCCACGCGCAGGTCACCTCGAACGCCAAGCTGTTTTCGGGCGCGGCGACCGCCTTCGGGGCGGAGCCGAACTCTCAGGTCAGCCTCGTCGACGCGGCGATGCCGGGCATGCTGCCGGTGCCCAACCGGGAATGCATCCGCCAGGCGGTGCGCACCGGGATGGCGATCGACGCGCAGATCAACGCCTGGAGCCGGTTCGACCGCAAGAACTACTTCTACGCCGACCTGCCGCAGGGCTACCAGATCAGCCAGCTCTACCACCCGCTGGTCGGCGAGGGCTCGCTGACGATCGAAGCGGACGAGAAGTCCGGCATTCCCGAAGACAAGACGATCGGCATCGAGCGCATCCATGTCGAGCAGGACGCGGGCAAGCTGATGCACGACCAGCACCCCAGCATGTCCTACGTCGATCTCAACCGCAGCGGCGTCGCGCTGATGGAGATCGTCAGCCGGCCCGACATGCGCAGCCCTGCCGAGGCAGGGGCTTACGTGCGCAAGCTCAGGTCGATTCTGCGCTACGTGGGCTCTTGCGACGGCAACATGGAAGAAGGCTCGATGCGCGCGGACGTGAACGTCAGCGTCCGCAAGCCGGGTGCGGAGTTCGGCACCCGCACCGAGACCAAGAACGTCAACTCGGTGCGCGTCGTCATGCAGACGATCGAGCACGAGGCGCGCCGCCAGGTCGACCTGATCGAGGACGGCGGCGCGGTGGTGCAGGAAACCCGGCTGTTCGATCCGGGCACCGGCACCACCCGTTCGATGCGCAGCAAGGAAGACGCGCACGACTATCGCTACTTCCCCGATCCCGACCTGCTCCCGCTCGAACTCGACGACGCGTTTCTCGAAGACTGCCGCGCGAGCCTGCCCGAGCTGCCCGACGCCAAGCGGCGGCGGTATGTGGGCGAGCTCGGCCTGTCGGATTACAACGCCCGCGAGCTGACCGCCGAGGTGGAGACGTTCGCCCGCTTCGAGCAGCTCCTCACGGAGACGGCCAAGCGGCTCGGCAAGGATGAAGCCGCGGTCGCCACCCAGGTCGCCAACTGGTCGCTCTCGGTTGCGCCCGGCGTGATGAATGCGCTCGGCAGCGAGGCCGACCCCGCGCACGCCACCGCGGCCGCGCAAGCGGCGATCCTGGCGATGCAGAGCGCGGGCGAGATCAGCGGCGGGCAGGCCAAGGAGATCTACGAGATCGTCCTCAAGACCGGCCGCGATCCGCAGGAGATCGCCGAGACCGAAGGGCTCACGCAGCAGAGCGACACCGGCGCGATCGAGGCCGAAATCGACAAGGTCCTCGCGGCCAACCCCGACAAGGTCGATGAGTACCGCGGCGGCAAGGACAAGCTGTTCGGCTTCTTCGTCGGGCAGACGATGAAGGCCATGCAGGGCAAGGCCAATCCGGCGGTGGTGAATGACTTGCTTCGGCAAAAATTGAGTTGAGAACCGCGTTGTCTTCTGATTAATCGTGCGCTCGGGGGGACTGAGGGCATGGCATACAAAAACGTAGGCATCGCTGCTTTAGCCTTTGCTGCTGCACTGGCGATTGCAACACCAGCGAACGGTGAAACACTCGACAACAATTCGGTGGTTGCACTCGTAGGCGCTGGCCTTGGCGACGAAGCTGTCATCGCCAAGATTGATGGTTCAGCCACTCATTTCGACACCAGTACGGCTGCGCTGATAGCGCTGAAGAACGCGGGCGTATCATCGGCGGTCATCGCCAAAATGATAGCAGCCGGTTCGACATCGACCGTGTCCGAAAATGCTTCAGCCTCGCTGGATAACCCCGACCCCCGTGCGCCGCACCCAGCTGGGGTATATCTTCTCGGAGACTGGCTCCAGCCATCAAAGATGCTGGTCATTGATGCCACTACTAGCAACCAGACAAAGTCGGGAGGCTTCCTTGGCTACGCGCTCACCGGGGGAATTGCCTCGATGAGCTTCAAGACGGCCGTGCCGAATGCGCATGCCCGCGTCCAGACCAGGCAGGCGCGCCCCACGTTTTACTTCTACTTCGATCAGGCCAACCGGTCACTATCAAATGGGGCACGCGATGGATTCTGGGCGGCCGGCGCTGTCACCTCGCCAGCGGAATTCAGCTTGGTGCGCTTCGATGTGAAGAAAAACAGTCGAGAAGCGAAGGTCGGCAGCTTTAATATCGGTGGGGCCAAGGCCGGCGTGATGGATAAGGACCGTATTCCCTTTACATACAATCTCGTCGTGCCGGGCGTCTATGAAGTGCGCCCCTCGCTCGACCTTCAAGGCGGCGAATACGGGTTCCTATACTCGGCATCTACCGGGGGAGGCGTCGGCTTGGCGGGAGTTGGCGCGATGACTTCGAGAATTTTCGACTTTTCCGTCACTCAGTAGCAGGCCGCACCTAGCCATTTCACTGAGCTAATCAGCTCAGCCGAGCCATTACCCCACCCAGTCCGCCACTTGCGCCGCGACATCGTTCGCGGCCTGGTTGAGCGCGACGCCCACCGGCCCCGCCTCGGCGGTCACTCCGGGCACGACACTCTCGAACCGCTTGGTCATCACCGCATTGCCGTTGACGTCGCGGATCGCGTCGTAGCGCACGACCACCGACGAAGTGCGGGCGTCGTAGCCGAACGCGCTCAGCGTGCCGCGGAGCTGGGTCTTGGGCGCGAGCGCGGGATCGTCGCTGTCGATCACCAGCCGGTTGCCCTTCGCGCGGATCGTCTCGCCAAGCAGGCGGCGGAACAGGCGCGAAGGCTTGTCGACCCACTGCGCGTCTTTCAGGTAGGCGATGTTGGTATCGTCGACCTGCACCGGCACGCGGGTCACGTCGAGGCTCTGCGGAGTGTCCGGCTCGACCACCGCGATGGCGTTCGCGACGTCGCCGTTGATCGCCGTTCCCGGGGCGACCTGGGCCGCGGGGGTAAGGCTCAGCAGGCTCGGCGGCGGCTTCGCCCCGAAGCTGATGCACCCGGCTAGCGCGAGGCTGCCCGCCAGCGCCAGCGCCGCCCGTGTCGTTCGCATCATCGTCATCCCTCGCGCCCTCACGGCTTGTAGTCCGGCAGCTTCTGCCCGCCGATCAGCGAGCCGGCGCCCTGGTCCTTGAGCTTCTCGGTCACACCGCGCAGCGCCTTGCTGGTCGCGCGCAGGTCCTGCAGCGTCGCTTCGGCCTGCGGCAGCGTGCTTTCGCTGAGCTCGCGCGCGGCGGGCCGCGCATCGTCGAGCGTCGCCGACAGCGACTTGGCCGCGGCATCGGCCGACTTGAGCGTCTGGCGCAGCTGCGAGGCGAGGTCCTCGCCCTGCTTGTTGAGCAGCTCGTCGGTCGAGCCCATCACTTTCTGGAACGAATCCAGCGCCCCGCTCGCCTCGCGCAGCGTGACCTGCAGTTCGGCCAGCGTGCGCTCGACCTGGGGCGATGCATCGGCGAGGTTCGCGGTCATCCGGTTGGTGTTGGCGAGGATGCCCGAAATCTGCTCCTGGTTCTTGTCCGACAGCAGCAGCGAGAGCCGCTCGGTCAGCGTCGCCAGCCGTTCGAGCAGCAGCGGCGCGTTGGCGAGCAGCTCGCCCAATCCGCCCGGCTTGGTCGGGATCACCGGCGCCCCTTCCGGGCAGCTCGTCGCGCCCGGGCCTTCGCCGCAGGTCAGCGGCGGCGCGCCGCGCCGCGCGCCGTCGAGCAGGATCGTCGAAAGCCCGGTGAACGAACCCTGGATGGTCGCGGTGACGCCGAGGAGGATCGGCACGTCGTCGTCCACCTTGATCCGCACCCGCACGTATTCGGGGTCCTTGCGCCACAGCTCGATCATGCGGACCTGGCCGACGGGCACGCCGGCGAAGCTGACCTGAGAGCCCTTCTCAAGGCCGGCGACCGACTGCTTGAAGAAGATGTCGTATTCGTCCTGCGCGCCCTTGTTGATGCCGGCGAGCCAGACGAAGAAGGCGGCGAACGCGGCGAGCAAGGCCAACGTGACCGCCCCCACCCAAACGTGATTTGCCCGCGTTTCCATGTGGGTCAGCTTCCCCCTACCAGCCGCCCCGTGGCGTCGAAATGGCGAACATATCGGACTAAAATGCGCGCAGCAAAGGCCGGTTGCCCTTTGCAAGCGCATTTTTGGTCGAGATGGAAGCCATTTCGTCGTCCCGCAGGGGTTTCGCCCATTGGGCCGATTGCGGCGTAAATCGGCCTCGAAATATCACCAATATTCCCGCGGCCTCTTTCCTTGCACTCGGCCCCATGGGCGAAACCACGGGACGGCTGGTTGGGGGGAAGCTGACCCATGCCCTATGCCTTGCCCTTGGGGGCGCTGTCCAACGTTTCGGCGCGCTCCTTGCTGGCCAGCGCCGCCCGGCCGCGCGGGCCGTTGAAGTATTCGTCGATCCACGGATGATCGGTCTCGAGCAGCTCCGGGATCGTCCCCACCGCGATGACCTTCTTGTCGGCGAGCACCGCCACCCGGTCGCAGATTTCGTACAGCGTATCGAGGTCGTGGGTGATCAGGAACACGGTGAGGCCGAGCGTTTCCTGCAGCTCGCGGGTGAGCTGGTCGAATTTCGCGGCGCCGATCGGGTCGAGGCCGGCGGTCGGCTCATCGAGGAACAGCAGCTCGGGATCGAGCGCCAGCGCGCGGGCGAGGCCGGCGCGCTTCTTCATGCCGCCCGACAGCTCCGAGGGATATTTGCTCACCGCCTCCTCGGGCAGGCCCGACATCGCCACCTTGTAGCGCGCGATCTCGTGCATCAGCTCAGGCTCGATGTCGGGGTAGAACTGCTTCAGCGGCACTTCGACGTTCTCGCCGACGGTGAGCGTGGAAAACAGCGCGCCGCCCTGGAACAGCACGCCCCAGCGGTTGCGCACGCCGACCACGTCCTCCGGATCGCCCCGGGTGATCGAGCGGCCGAACACCTCGATCTCGCCGGCGTCGGGAATCTGCAGGCCGATGATCGAGCGCATCAGCACCGATTTGCCGGTGCCCGACCCGCCGACCACGCCGATAATCTCCCCGCGATTGACCTCGAGTGACAGGTCCTCGTGAATGACCTGGTCGCCGAACGAGTTCTTGAGGCCGCGGATGACGATCGGGTGCGCGCCGCGATAGCGTTCGTACCGCCGGTTGACGTCGGGATCGCCGTAATCCTTCTCGCCGGAGGTCTCGGCGTCGGGCTGTTCCGCGTCGAGGGGCGCGTCGAGGTGCGCGTCGGCGGGCGTATGATCGATCTGGTCTTCGCTCATGCCCAGCCGACCTCGGTGAAGAACACCGCGAAGAACGCGTCGAGCACGATCACCGCGAAGATCGCCTGGACCACCGCCTTGGTCGTGCGCAGGCCGACGTCTTCGGAATTCCCTTCCACCTGCATGCCCTGGTAACAGCCGGTCATCCCGACGATCAGCCCGAACACCGGCGCCTTCACCAGCCCGACATAGAGGTCGTAGATCGGCACGACCTCCTTGATCCGCGCGAGGAACGACATGAACGGGATGCCGAGCGACAGCCCCGACACCGTCGCGCCGCCGATAATCGCCATGCACGAGGCGTAGAAGCCCAGCAGGATCATCATGAAGGTGACCGCGGCGACCCGCGGGATCACCAGCGCTTCCATCGGCGAGATGCCGATCGTGCGCATCGCGTCGATCTCCTCGGTCAGCTTCATCGTCCCGAGCTGCGCGGCGAACGCGCTGCCCGAACGGCCGGCGACCATGATCGCTGTCATGAGCACGCCCAGCTCGCGCAAGGTGATCCGTCCGACGAGGTTCACGGTGAGTGATTCGGCGCCGAACTGGGCGAGCTGCGTCGCCCCCTGCTGCGCGATCACGATGCCGATCAGGAAGCTCATGAGCCCGATGATCCCTAGCGCCGAGACGCCGACCAGCTCGGCCTGGCGGACCAGCGCTTTCACCCGGAAACGCTTGGGGTGGCGGATGACCGCGGCGACCGCGATCAGGAACTGGCCGAGGAACGCGATCGAGCGCACGATGCCGGTGCCCGCGTTCACCACCATCGTGCCGACCGCCTGCGGCACCCGCTCGAGCACCGGCGGCCGGTGCGGCTCGACGTCGCCCTCCACCTCGCACTCGCTGACGGAGGTGA
>JBQCFR010000239.1:0-4544 GCA_051958885.1 Tsuneonella sp. | reverse complement strand
CTAGTCGTGGCGGTGCTGTTATGGCTCGGCTTCGCCATCATGGTCTGGGCGGTCACCACCGGCCGGACGCAAGCGTTCGACCGCACCGGCCTTTTGTTCTGGCGCGAGGGCGCGGGCCTGACGCCGCGCGGACCCAAGCTGCTCCTCGAATCGGTGCGCGACGTGACCGCGCTCGGCGGGGTGCTGCTGCGCAACCTCTTCGCGCTCGGCGCGGTGATCGCATTGCTGTTCCTGAAGCTGCGCCGCGAAGCGCTGCTGCTCGCGGCGACGGTGATCGGCGGGTGGCTGGTCGACGGCGCGGTCAAGGCGCTGGTCGGCCGCCCCCGCCCCGAGATCGTCCCGCACTTGACCGAGGCGGGCGGCGCGAGCTTCCCGAGCGGACACAGCTTCAACTCGGCGGTCATGTACATCGCTATCGCGCTCGCCTTCGCGACACTGAGCGCGCGGCAGTCGGTGCGCTTCACGATCATCGGCACGGCGATGGCCGCAAGCCTCATCGTGGCCTGGAGCCGGGTATGGCTCGGGGTTCACTTCCCGTCGGACGTGACGGCCGGCTGGCTCGGCGGCGCCGGCTGGGCGTTCCTCGCCGCCGCGCTGCTCCAGCGGCCGGCCGAGAAAGCGGCGGACACCAGGACGGCGGAGAAGCTCGACCCCGCCGCTGAATAGGGACTTCAGGCGCGCAGCCGCCCGAAGCAGCCCTTGCCCGCATAGTGCGCGCTGTCGCCCAGCTCTTCCTCAATGCGGATGAGCTGATTGTACTTCGCCAGCCGGTCCGAGCGGGCGAGGCTGCCGGTCTTGATCTGCCCGCAGTTGGTCGCGACCGCGAGGTCGGCGATCGTCGCATCCTCGGTTTCGCCCGAGCGGTGGCTCATCACGCAAGTATATCCCGCGCGGTGCGCCATATCGACCGCCTGCAGCGTCTCGGTCAGCGTGCCGATCTGGTTGACCTTGACCAGCAGCGAGTTCGCGAGGCCCTTGGCAATGCCCATCTCGAGCCGCTTGGGATTGGTCACGAACAGGTCGTCCCCGACAAGCTGGACGCGATCGCCCAGCCGCTCGGTCAGCGCTCGCCAGCCCTCCAAATCGTCCTCGCTCATTCCGTCCTCGATCGAGCGGATCGGGTAGGCGTCGCATAGCGCGGCAAGGTATTCGGCGTTCTCCTGCGGGCTGAGCGAGATGCCCTCGCCCACCATCTCGTACTTGCCGCTCTTGAAGTATTCGGTCGATGCGCAGTCGAGCGCGAGCGCGATGTCCTCGCCCGGTGCGAAACCGGCCTGCTCGATCGAGCCCATGATGAAGTCGAGCGCCGCGCGGGTGCTGGCGAGGTTGGGGGCGAAGCCGCCTTCGTCGCCAACGGCAGTGGCCAACCCCCTGTCGTGCAGCGCCTTCTTGAGCGTGTGGAACACCTCGGCGCCCCAGCGCACCGCCTCGGCCAGGCTGGGCGCGCCAACCGGCATGATCATGAATTCCTGCACGTCGATCGGGTTGTCGGCATGCTCGCCCCCGTTGACGATGTTCATCATCGGCACCGGCAGCACGTGCGCCGAGACCCCGCCGACGTAGCTGTAAAGAGGTAGTCCGCGCGCGTCCGCCGCCGCCTTGGCGACCGCGAGGCTGGCGCCGAGGATGGCGTTGGCGCCGAGGCGGGCCTTGTTCTCTGTCCCATCGAGGTCGAGCAGCGCGATGTCGATGTCGCGCTGGTCCTCGGCATCCACCCCGATCAGCAGCTCGCGGATCTCGGCGTTGACCGCCTCCACGGCCTTGGTCACGCCCTTCCCGAGGTAACGATCCTTGTCCCCGTCGCGCAGCTCGACCGCCTCGTGCGCGCCGGTGCTCGCGCCCGAAGGCACGGCCGCGCGGCCCATGCTGCCGTCTTCCAGCCAGACATCGACCTCGACCGTCGGATTGCCGCGGCTGTCGAGGATTTCACGGCCGTGGATGTCGATGATCGCGGTCATTTGGGGCTATGCTCCGAGCGGGGTGTTGTAATCGGGTAAGACACTCCCACATCGGGAGTGAGGCGGCGTCTATGCGGCGGAACCACGCTTCGCAAGTTGCGTTGCGACTTCGAAGCGTCCGATCCATGGACACAGCCGAAAGTCTTTCACGAGGGCAAAGGATAACGACAATGGCCGAAGCCACCCCTTCCACACCGAAGCCGAAGAAGGCCGCCGCGCCGAAAAAGCCGAAGACCGACGCGACTGACAGCGCCACCTCCACGACGCCGGGCTACAATGCCCAGACCAGCACTGGCCAGACCGGTGGGACCGGCCAGGGCAACACGGGAACTCAGAGCAACACCTCGGAGGCCAAGAGCCGCTTCAACGCCGCGCTCGACGAGGCCCGGGCCGGGGCCGCCGCGCTCAAGGCCGAGGCGGGCGACCGCGCACAGGCGTACCGCGACCAGGCGCGCAGCCGCGGCGATGACTGGCTGGCGGAGGCAAAGAACTACGGCGACCAGGCGAAGTCCCGCGCCGGCGAACTGGCGGTCGACGGCAAGTCTCGCCTGGTCGAGGCGCTGGCGACGCTCGCCCGCGCGGTCAGCGATACCGCGCCCACCGTCGACGAGAAGCTCGGCGCCAAGTACGGCGACTACACCCGCAGCGCCTCGCGCTCGCTTCACGATTACTCGACCCGGCTCGACGCCAAGACCGTCGAGGAGATCGGAGAGGACGCGCGCGAGATGGTGCGCAAGAGCCCTGGCCTCGCGGTCGGGGTGGCGGCGGTCGGCGGGTTCCTGCTCGCCCGGCTTTTCCGCGGCAGCAGCGACTGATATCCGCCGGCGCGGGTGAACCGCGCCGTTCGGGGGGAGCGCCTTGGCAGATCTCGATTCGTCTTCAATCCGCTTCCAGTCCGTGACCGATGCCGGCGGCGCGCCTCCCGCGGAGCTTGCGCCGCCGGGTGCGGCCGAACGGTCGCTGAGCGATGATCTCACCGCGCTGTTCGACGACGGCAAGACTTACTTCGAGGCCGAGCTCCAGTTCCAGAAGACGCGGGCCTCCTTCGCGCTCACTGAAGGGCGGCAGGGCGCGGTGTTCGGCGTGGTCGCGGTCGTCGTCTTGCATCTGGCGCTGGTGGCGTTCGTCGTCGGCGCGCTCATCGCGCTCGGCTCAGAGATCGGACCGTGGGGTGCGACGGCGCTGGTGGTCGGGGTGCTGATTGTCGTCGCCGTGATCTTCGGCGTCCTCGCCAAGCGCCACTTCGCCAAGCTGGCGCGCGCCTTCGCGGAGAGCCAGGAATGAGCGATGCGCGCGAATTTCGCCTGCGCCAGGATCGCAAGCTCCGCGACGCGGCGCTGGCCCTCGTCAAGGCGGACGTCGATCGCGTTCGCGCCGACCTCAAGAGCCGCGGCGTCGGCGCGCGGCTCGCCGATCGCATCAGCGAGGGCGCGACCGACGTGCTCGACGAAGCGGTCGAGGTTGCCGACACGCACAAGGGCCTGCTCGCCACTTTGCTCGCCGCAATCGTGCTGTGGTTCGCCCGCAACCCGATCCTCTCCCTGCTCACCGATGACGATCACTGGTAAGCGGAACAAGAGCGCCAGACTGCCCGTTGATCGGCCGACACGCATTCAGGAGTTCCCCATGACCGAAGACCAGAAGCGCGAGGAACTGCGCGAGAAGATCGAAGCGGGCGAACGGCGCAACCAGGAGCGCTCGTTCGGCGACTACGCGCGCGAAGCGGCCGATGAGGCGACCTCGTTCGTCAAGCGCCACCCCATCGCCACCGTTGCCGGCGCCGTCGCGGTTGGCGCGGTCGTCGCCGCGATCGTACCGGGCCCTGGTCGCCGGTTGCGCAAGAAGGCAGCGAAGCAAGGCTCGCACCTGGCGAGCATACTTACCGAACTGGGCATCGCCTACGGTGGCAGCCTGCTCGAAGGCCTCGCCGGCGCGGGTCGCAGCGGGCAGGACCGGCTCGAGGACCTTGGCGAGACGCTCGGCGACACTGCGCGCGGGCTGCGCAAGCAGGCGGGCTCTCTGTCCAGCGACGCCGGCGATGCCGCGCGGGCCTTCACCCGCGATGCGGGCAAGAAGGCTGGCCGCACGCTGCGCGATCTGCGCTCGCGCATGTCGCACTGAACTTTACTGCGCTAACGGTCCGAGCGGGGCGGCGGGGTGGCCTGCCGCCCCGCTTGCGCTATGGGCGCGGGCCATCTCCCTCCCCAGGAATGAAGGCCGACAATGACCGATAGCAGGCAGTTGCTGCATCTCGTGATGGGCGGGCGCGTGAAGGACCCGCGCACGCTCGAATTCGCCAACGTGAACGATATCGAAGTAGTCGGCAACTTCCCCGGCTACGCCGCCGCGCTCGACGCCTGGCGCGGCGCGGCGCAGCGCACGGTCGACGATGCCGAGATGAAATACGTCATCGTTCACCTCCACAAGCTGCTCGATCCAGGCGCGGAGGGGAAGTAAGCCTTCCTACAAGACCGCGACGATCGCCCCCGCGACCACCCCCAGCGCGGCGATGACCGCGATGCGCTTGCGCCGCTCGTCGCGGCGCTCGAGCCAGGCGGGCGCGTCGAGATAAAAGCGGCCGCCCTG
>JBQCFR010000238.1:0-7276 GCA_051958885.1 Tsuneonella sp. | reverse complement strand
CTGCCGCTCGACAGGCTCGGTCTCGCCGAGATCCGCACGTGCCGCCGTGTGGCGTTCGACCGCTGCGTCAGCCCGGTCCAGGTCGACGGCGATCACATGCCCGGCTGTGCCTACGCGATCGCGCCAAGCGGGATGAGCCTCACGTACGTCGTGTGAGCGTTACTTCTTTGGTTTGCCGCGCAGCCGGTGGGCGGTGAGGTCGAATACTTCCCCAGGACTTGCGCCGTCGTCCTGCAGCAGGCCGAGGCGGCGGGCGACTTCCTGGTAGGCTTCCTGCTCGCCGCCGAGGTCGCGGCGGAAGCGGTCCTTGTCGAGCTTCTCTCCGGTGGCCATGTCCCATAGGCGGCAGCCGTCGGGGCTGATCTCGTCGGCGAGGATCGTGCGCGCGTAGTCGCCGTCCCAGATCCGCCCGAACTCGAGCTTGAAGTCCACCAGGCGGATGCCGATCGCGGCGAACATGCCGCACATGAAGTCGTTGATGCGGATCGCCATCGACGACAAGTCCTGCATCTCCTCGTGGCTCGCCCAGTTGAAGCAGGCGATTTCCTCTTCGGAGACGAACGGATCGCCGAGCGCGTCGTCCTTGTAGCAGTATTCGACCAAGGTGTGCGGCAGCGGCTCGCCTTCCTCGATACCGAGGCGCTTGCTGAGTGAGCCGGCGGCGACGTTGCGCACGATCACCTCTAGCGGGATGATCTCGACCTGCCGGATCAGCTGCTCGCGCATGTTGAGGCGGCGGATGAAGTGCGTGGGGATGCCGATGTGCGCCAGCCGGGTGAAGACGTATTCGCTGATCCGGTTGTTGATTACCCCCTTGCCGTTGATCGTGCCCTTCTTCTGGGCGTTGAAGGCGGTGGCGTCGTCCTTGAAGTATTGGATAAGCGTGCCCGGCTCGGGCCCTTCGTAAAGGATCTTGGCCTTGCCTTCGTAGACTTGGCGGCGGCGGGTGGACATCGGCGGGTTCCCTGAAAGCCTAAGCCCCGGCGGGCAAAGCGGAGTGGCTTCGCGCGCGGCCGGGGCGCTAAGCGCCATAGGAGCGCCCAGGGCAAAAGGCAAATGCGGCTCGCCGATTGCCGCGGGGCGCGCCTGCGCGCTACACCCGCGCGATGGGAGATGCGGCGGCACGTGAGGAAAGCCCGGTAGCGGTGAGCTTTTCGCCCGGGCTGGCGGGGTTCCTCGCTGCTCAGGACGTGTCGATCGCGTTCACCTCGTACCAGACGGGCCGCCTCTACCTGGTCGGCCATTCGCCCAGCGGAAAGCTCGCGCTGCACGAGGCGGTGTGGCCGCAGGCGATGGGCGTCGCCGGAGGCGGCGAGCGGCTTTATCTGGGCACGCTGACCGAGCTTGTCAGGCTCGAGAACGTGCTCGAGCCCGGCCAGCTCGCCAACGGCAAGCACGACCGGGTGTTCGTGCCGCGCAACCTGCAGACGTTCGGGAACATCGACTTCCATGAGCTCGGAGTCGCCTCAAACGGGACCGTGACGGTCGTGAACACCAAGTTCTCGTGCCTGTGTGTGCCCAGCCTGCGGCACAGCTTCCGGCCGACCTGGAAGCCGCCGTTCGTCAGCGCCCTGGCGGCGGAGGATCGCTGTCACCTCAACGGGCTCGCCATGCGCGACGGAGCGCCGCGCTACGTCACCGTGGTAGCCGCTACCGACAGCCCGGCTGGCTGGCGCGAGCATCGCCGCGACGGCGGCCTGGTAATCGACATCGCCGACGACAGCGCGCTGTGCGGGGGGCTCTCCATGCCGCATTCGCCGCGCTGGCACGGCGGCAAGCTGTGGCTGCTCAACTCGGGCACCGGAGAGATCGGGTGGATCGCCGAGGGCGGCTTCCAGCCGCTGGCCTTCGCGCCCGGTTTCCTGCGCGGGCTGGCATTCCACGGCGATTTCCTCGCGGTCGGCTTGTCCAAGCCGCGCGACGGACGGTTCGAAGGGCTCGCGCTCGACGAGCGACTCGCCGCAGCGGGCGAAGAAGCATGGTGCGGCATCCAGCTGCGTTCCAGCGCCGACGGATCGCTCCTCGAATGGCTGCGCTTCGAAGGCGCCATCACCGAGCTGTTCGCGGTGTGCATTCTCCCGGGCGTGCGCAACGCCATCACCGTCGGCCCGCGCACCGAGGAAATCCGCGACTTCCTCACTATCGAGCACTAGCCCTATGCATTCCGCTTGGTGACGCGGCCCTGCTGTCCCGCCACTGGTGAGCGAAGCCGTAGACATGATGGGAGCGAGCACGAGCATGGCCGACAACGACGCGCAGACCGCCGGCAAGGTGGACCACGGCCCCGATCCGCTCGCGAGCGCGACGCCTGAGGATCACCCGGCGCGCATCGATTGCGTGCTGATTTGCGGCGGTGTGTGGCACGACTTCGATTTCGCCCGGCTCGAGCTGCTCAAGCTGCTCGCCGAAGACCCGCGCGTGCGCACCCGGGTGTTCGAGGATTATTCGAATATCGAGGCGATCCGCGCGGCGGACATCCTGATCACCTACACCTGCGACGTGACCCCACCGCTGTCGGCGCAGGAGGCGCTGCGCGACTGGCTCGAGGCGGGCGGGCGCTGGTACGCGCTGCACGGCACCAACTCGATCCTGCGCTTCCTCGACGACGGCCTGTGGCATGCCCCGCGCTGGGCGCCGCTGATGATGGACCTGCTCGGCAGCCAGTTCATCAGCCACCCCGCGATCGAGCCTTACACGGTCACCGTGGCGGACCCGGACCACGCGCTGACGCAAGGGATCGAGCCGTTCGAGACCACCGACGAGCTCTATCATCTCGAACGGCACGGCGATCTCCACGTCCTGCTCGAGACCGAGACCGATCAGCCGGGCACCGGCTTCGCCGAGGCGGCGGACGCGCCGGGCACGCATCCGGTGTTCTACATCAAGCCGCGCGGCCGCGGCGCGGTGCTGTACAACACGCTGGGCCACTGCCGCGGGCATTACGATCTGCAGCCGATGGCCGACTGGTGGCCGACGGTGGACCGCTGCGCGTGGGACCTGCCGGTGTTCTACGACCTGCTGCGCCGCGGGATCGGCTGGCTCAAGGAGCGCGAGGCGAAGGGGGCCTGACTTGAGCGGCACGTGGCATTGCCTCGGCAATGCGGAGGCTATCCCCGTAGGCGGCATCTACGCGGCAACCCTGGGGGACTGGGCGGTGCTCGTCGCGCGCACAGAGGCAGGGCTGTCCGCGGTGATCGACTGCTGTTCGCATCAGGCGACGCGCCTCTCGGCCGGGCGCGTGCGGCGCGGCGCGATCATGTGTCCGCTCCACGGCGCTCGCTTCGACCTCGCCACCGGCAAGAACCTCGGCGGCGCCTACCGCGACTTGCGGACCTTCCCGGTGCGTGACAGCGAGGGCGGGATCGAGGTGTGCGTGCCCGACACCCAGCCGCGCACGGGCGAGGTGCCGGTCGAAGGCTGAGCTGGCCGGGTCAGATCGGCCGGATGGTCTCGTCCGCGTGGATTTCCATGATCTCGAACACGTTGCCGAAGTAATCCCGGCAGTAAGTGGCTGCATAGCCGGTCTTGCTGCCGTCTTCGGCCACGGTAATACCATCCCACCGCGGTTCGGCATGGACACGGATGCCCGCCGCGAGCAGCCGGTCATAGCACGCGCGAAGGTCGTCCACCTGCAGCGCGAAATGCGTGTAGCCGAACCGGTTGACGCCGCGGTTCGGGTCCTGCTCGGGCGAGCGCGGGGCGTGGTATTCGAACACCTCGATGTGAGTGTTGCCGAGCCGGCACATGAACTGGTCGGCGGCGCTGCCTTCCAGCCCGATCACGCGGTCGATGAACGGGTTGTCGCGCCAGCTCAGCGGCTCGACCTCCTCCACCGCGCCGAGCAAATCGATGTAGAACTCGCGCGCCTTGGCGAGGTCCGGCACCGAAACCCCGATGTGATGCACGCCCTGCACACCCGCGCTGTTCGACTGCCTCATTACGGTCTCCTACAGTCCCATCATCCCGGCGGTGGTCGCGCCGTCGATCACGAATTCGCTGCCCGAGATGAACCCCGCCTCGTCGCTGCCGAGATAGGCGACGAGCCCGGCGATCTCCGCCACGCTCGCCATCCGCTTCATCGGCGACATGCCCTCGTACCCCGCGCGCATCGCCGCCGGATCGTCGGCGCCATCGATCAGGTTGGTGATCATCGCAGTCTCCACCACGCCGGGCAGAATGGCGTTCACGCGGATGCGGTAGCCCCGGTTGCCGCAGTGGAGCGCGGCCGACTTGGCGAGCGCGACGACCGCGGCCTTGGTGACCGAGTAGGCGACGTAGTTGCCCATCGCCCGGTGCGCGTTCATCGAGGAGTTGATCACGATCGAGCCCGTCGGGCCATCGGGGTTGGCCCTCATCGCGCGAATGGCGTGCTGGACGGTCAGCATGACTCCGGTCTGGTTGACGCCAACAACCTGGTTCCAGCCCTCGAGCGCGATATCCTCGACGTTGCCGTCGCCCTTCTCGCTGCCGGCGTTGGCGAAGGCGATGTCGAGCCGCCCGTGATCGGCGGCGATCCGCTCCATCAGCGAAGCCCAGCCGGCGGCGTCATCGACTTCGTGGGCGACGAACGTTGCGCCCGAGCGCTCGCACACCTCGCGGGCGGCATCGGCATTGCGGCCGGTGAATACCACCGCCGCGCCCTCGGCCGCGAGGCGCTCGACCGTGGCCGCGCCTATCCCGCTCGTCCCGCCGGTCACCAGCGCGACCTTTCCTTCCAGTCGTTGCGTCAACCACGTTCTCCCACGTCGAGGCCCAGACACTGGCCGATCCTGCGCAGCGTGCAACCGCCGCTTTCGATAAGGCCGGCTAGCAGATTGGCGAATGGGCAGCGGCTGCGGGCGAGCGTCTATTCGCGTGATGACCATCACGCTGATCGCGCTGCTCAAGCGCCGCCCGGACCTCACGCTGGACGAATTCGTCGCCCGGTACGAAGGGCAGCACCGGCTGATCGGCGAGAAGGTCCTCGGCGGCTACGTGACCCGCTATGTGCGCCGCTTCATCCGCCCCGTGGACGGCACCGAGCGCGCGCACGACCCGGACGTGGTGATGGAGATGGACTTCCCCGACCAGACGACGATGGAGGCCTGCTTCGCCGCCCTGCGCGAACCGGCGACAGCGGCGCTGATCGCCGAGGACGAGGAGACGCTGTTCGACCGCAGCCGGATCTACAGTTTCACGGTCGAGGAGCACGCGTCGCAGATGCCGCCGGTGACGCCGCGCTAGCCGCTTACCAGGGGTGTTCCTCGCCGTTCCAGCGGTAGAAGTCGCCTGAATTGTCGAGCGTCCAGTCGGCAGTCAGCTTGCGGATGCCCGACGCGCTTTCCTGCGGCGTGATTTCCGCATTCGGCCCGCCCATGTCGGTCTGCACCCACCCGGGGTGAACGAGGCCGATGACGATCCCGCGGTCCTTCACGTCCATCGCGACCGAGCGCATCATCCGGTTGAGCGCCGCTTTGGTTGCGCCGTAGGCGTAGAAGCCGCCGGTCGGCCAGGTCGATGCACCGAGCTGGCTGGTCACGTTGATCACCTTCGCGCCCTTGCCGAGCCGGGGCAGGAATGCCTGCATCACCCGCAGCGGTCCCTTGACCATGACGTTGAACGCATCGTCCCACGCGGCCCAGTCCGCCTTCTCGAGCTGCGAGCCCATCGGGCCGGTGACGCCCGCGACGTTGAGCAGCACGTCGATTGGCTCGCTGCCGGTATCGGCCGCGCCGGCGGCGACCGAGGCGTCGTCGCCCACGTCCATCTTGTGCACGGTGACCTTGCCGCCGGACGTCTCCGCCAGCGCGTTGAGCGCGCTCGCGCTTTCGGGCTGACGAACCAACGCGAACACCCGGTCGCCGTTTTCGGCATATTGCTTCGCGAGTTCGAGGCCGATGCCGCGGCCCGCTCCGGTAATCGCCACGTTCACCATGTCTCGCCCGTCCCTTGCTACTGTTTCCGTGTCGGGTAGCCATCGCACCGGCGGCGACAAGCTAAAACTAGCGGACCTGCCAGTTGGGTCGCGGCCGCGAAGCGGGCAAACGAGGTTGCGGCGAGAGGGAGCAGGGCAATGAGCGAAGGCGAGCAAAGGACCGGAGGGTGCCTGTGCGGCGCGGTGCGCTACCGCGTCGAGTGGCCGCCGCAGATGCTGGTGACCTGCTCCTGCCGCAACTGCCAGAAGCAGTCGGGCTCGGCGCTTTCGGTGGTCGGCGTCACCGCGCGGGACGCGATCGCGGTCAAGGGAGAGCTCACCACCTTCACCGACCGCGCCGACAGCGGCAATCCCGTCTATCGCCAGTTCTGCGCCCAGTGCGGCTCGCCCGTGCTCACCGACACCGACCAGGCGCGCGAGCAGGGCATCATATTCTTCAAGGCGGGCACGCGCGACGAGACGGCCGACCTCGAACCCACCGCCCACATGTGGACGAGGAGCGCGCAGCACTGGGTGCTCTGGCCCGAAGGCGCCGCGATCGTGCCGGAGCAGTAGGGCGAGGCCCCTTCACCTGACCCGCAGCCTGTGCCAAGGGCGCGGCCGATGACTGCTCCCCGCTCCCAGGCCCGCTCGGCCGCGCGCCTCGCCGCCGTGCAGGCGCTGTACCAGCACCAGATGGAACGCACCGCCACCGCGCGCCTGCTCGACGAATTCCACCGTCATCGGCTGGGCGAGACGATCGACGATGCCGAGTACGCCGACGCGGAGATCGACTTCTTCGACGACGTTGTTTCCGGTGTGATCGCCCGGCGCGACGAGATCGACGCGCTGCTCCGCGCCCGGCTCGCAGAGGGCTGGACGCTGGCGCGGCTCGACAAGACGATGCTGCAAATCCTGCGCTGCGGCGCCTACGAACTCCTCGCGCGCGCAGACGTGCCGGTCGGCACCGCGATCAGCGAGTACCTCGACGTCACCAAGGCCTTCTTCGACGACCGGGAGGCCAAGTTCGTCAACGGCGTTCTCGACGCGGTGGCGAAGGAAGTGCGCTGAGCGGCGAGGCCGCCTTCATCGAAGCCCTGCGGCAGATCGCCGCGTCACCCGCGGCACGCGGCCTGGCCGATGACGCCGCGGTGCTCGAAACCGGCGGCGAGGCGCTCGTCTTGACGCATGACGCGATGGTCGAGGGTGTCCATTGGCTCCCCGGCCAGGACCTTGCCGATGTCGCGTGGAAGCTCGTCGCGGTAAATCTGTCGGACCTGGCGGCGAAAGGCGCGGAGCCAATGGGGGTGCTGCTCGGGTATATGCTCGGCGCCGGCGACGAACGGTTTCTGGCTGGGCTCGCGGAGGCGCTGGCGGCGTTCG
>JBQCFR010000237.1:0-3127 GCA_051958885.1 Tsuneonella sp. | reverse complement strand
CATCGGCCAGCGTTTGCGCCACGGCCGCCTCGATCCGCGCAGCCTCGGCCTCGCGGGCGAACGAATGGCGCAGCATCATCGCGGCCGAGAGGATCATCGCCAGCGGATTGGCCTTGCCCTGCCCGGCGATATCCGGCGCGCTGCCGCTGATCGGCTCATAAAGACCTTTTGTGCCGAAGGCCGTTTGCTGTTCGCCGAGCGAGGCGCTGGCGAGCAGGCCGATCGAGCCGACGCACATGCTCGCCTGGTCGGAAAGAATGTCGCCGAACAGGTTGCCCGTAACGATCACGTCGAACTGGCCGGGGTTGCGCACCAGCTGCATCGCCTGGTTGTCGACGTACATGTGGCTGAGTTCGACGTCGGGGTATTCCTTGGCGGTCTCGATCACCACGTCGCGCCACAGCTGGCTGGTTTCGAGCACGTTGGCCTTGTCGACGCTGCACAGCCGTCCGCCGCGTCCCTGCGCGGCGCGGAACGCAAGGTGCGCAATGCGGCGTACCTCGTCCTCCGCGTAAGCCATCATGTCCCAGCCCTGCCGCTGCCCGTCTTCCCGGGTGCGGCGGCCCTTCTCGCCGAAATAGACGTCGCCGTTGAGTTCGCGCACAATCAGCAGGTCGATGCTGCGCGCGATCTCGGTCTTGAGCGCGCTCATCGCTTCAAGGCCGGGGAAGGCCTTGGCCGGGCGCAAGTTGGCGAACAGGCCAAGCTCGCTGCGCAGGCCGAGGATCGCCTGCTCGGGCCGCAGGTGACGTTCGAGATTGTCGCAGGCCGGATCGCCGACCGCGCCGAACAGCACCGCGTCGGCGGCGCGCGCGATGGCGAGCGTTTCGGGCGGGAGCGGATGGCCGTGGCGCGCGTAGGCGATGCCGCCCACGTCGCCGTCGAACAGCGTCAGCCCGGGCAGGCGCAGCGCTTCGAGCACGCGGAGTGCTTCGCCAACGACTTCGGGGCCGATGCCGTCACCGGGAAGCACCGCGATCTTCACGCTCTCATCCGCTCCAATCGCTGACCCAGCATTGCGCGCGCGGCCATAACATCGCCGCGCCGGTCGGCAAGCAGGTAGCGCTCGAGCGGGGCGGCCTGCGCGGAGAAAATTTGCATGAGCGCGTCAAGCTCGGCTTCCGCCGGGGGGGCTGAGCCGCCGTAGCCGAGCTCGCGCAGCAGCAGCGCCTCGTACGCGACCAAGCCGCGCAGCCAGCCGCGCGCCGAGGGTGCCTGACAGATCGCTTCAAGAAGCCCGGCCAACGCGCTGTAAAGGCGCGGATAGGCATTGCGCTCGGGCAGCGCGGTCGCGGTGAGCGCGCAGGCCCAGCCGATTGCTGCCGCGGGCAGCGGCTCGCTGAGCCACGGGCCGCGGCTGGCGACCAGTTCCAGCCGCGCGAACGGGAGCTGGCTGTCGGACCGCGCGCGCAGTTCGACCTCGACGAGGTTGCCCGGGATCAGCACCGGGCGGAGCCGCCGTCCGCGTCCGCCGGCGACGTACCCGGCGACGAGCCCCGCCTCTTCGGTTAGCAGCCGGGCCACGACCGCGGTCTCGCCGTGCACGCGCGCAGACAGGAGGATGGCGGGGGCGCGCAAGTGCATTTGCAGCTCACTCGTTCTTCGGCAGCGCCTGCGCGACCGTGTCCGCCGTCGCCGCGACGATCGTGCCGATCCCCCGCGTCGTCGGATGGATGTGGTCGGGCTGGATCAGGTCGCGGTTGTTATAGACGCTTTGGAGGAAGAAGGGCACCAGCGTGGCATGGTGCTCTTTCGCGAGCGCGGGATAGATCGCATCGAACGCGGCCTGGAACTGCGGCCCGGCGTTGGGCGGCGCGCGCATGCCCATGAGCACCACCGGGATGCGGCGCTTGTCGAAGGCGTCGAGAATGGCCTCGAGATTGGCGCGGGTCTGCGCCGGCGGCAGGCCGCGCAGCAGGTCGTTGCCGCCGAGCAGGATCAGCGCGAGGTCCGGCTTCACTCCTTGCCCGTCGAGCGTGAACTGCAGCCGCTGCAGCCCCGCGGCAGTGGTGTCCCCGGGAATGCCGGCGTTGACGAGGTGCGCGTTGATTCCGCGCCGGCGCAGCGCCGTCTCGAGCTGGGCGGGATAGCTGTTCACGCCGGGGTCGACCAGTCCGTAGCCGGCGAACAGGCTGTCGCCGAACGCGAGGATCGTGCGCACCGGGCCGGAGATCGGCGTCGCGGCAGCGGGAGGGGTCGAGGTCGCGCTCGGCGCGGGCGTGGGCGTAGGCGCCGGCGCTTCGCCCTTGCAGCCCGCGAGCAGCGCCGCCGCCCCGAGGATCGACCAAGCCAGTTTCCGCATCTGCAAGCCTCCTTGCCGCCCCCTTGCAGCTATGCCATCGCCGCGCGGTGACAAGCCCCGTTCCGGCGATTTCCGCCCGCAATCTGACGCTCACCCTCGGCGCGGCGACCGCCCCCGTCGAAATCCTGCGCGGCATAGACTTCGATGTGGCTGCTGGCGAGGTGGTGGCGCTGCTCGGCCCCTCGGGCTCGGGCAAGTCGAGCCTGATGGCAGTACTGAGCGGGCTCGAACGCGCGAGCGGCGGCAGCCTGTCGGTCGCCGGCGCTGACTTTGCGGCGATGGACGAGGACGCGCTCGCCCGCGCGCGGCGGGGACGGATCGGCATCGTGCTGCAAGCGTTTCACCTGCTGCCGACGATGACCGCCGAAGAGAACGTCGCCACCCCGATGGAGCTCGCCGGAATCGCCGACGCGCGTGAGCGCGCGCGCGCCGAGCTCGCAGCGGTGGGCCTCGGGCACCGGCTCGGCCAATACCCCGCGCAGCTTTCGGGCGGCGAGCAGCAGCGCGTTGCGATCGCGCGCGCCACCGCCCCGCGCCCCGCGCTGATCTTCGCCGACGAGCCGACCGGCAATCTCGACGCGGCGACCGGGCACACGATCGTCGACCTGCTACTCGCCCGCCGGGAGGAAACCGGCGCGACGCTGCTCGTCATCACCCACGACGCCGAGCTCGCGGCGCGCTGCGGGCGGGTGGTGACGCTGGCGGACGGCAGGATTGCGAGCGACAGCCTTGGCTAGCCTGCCGTGGTCCGCCGCATGGACGCTCGCCCGGCGCGATCTCAATGCGCGCTTCAAGGGGCTGCGGCTGCTGCTCGTGTGCCTGTTC
>JBQCFR010000236.1:0-5984 GCA_051958885.1 Tsuneonella sp. | reverse complement strand
GCAGCCGCGGGTCGCCGTCGCGCCTGTTCCGGAGGTGGGAATCGGCGCGGCGATAAACGACCGCTTGCGCCGTTCCGCGGCTTAGCGGTCCGGCTCGTAGGGCACGGTCGGCATGATCGTGCGAATCTCGGCGTTCACCTGCGCCAGGTCGTTGCAGGCGTTCTCGTCGCCGCCGCTGCATTTCTTCTCGAGCTTGTCGCGCTCGCGCTGAAGCTGGCCCAGCCGCTCCTCGCGCTTGCGAATTTCGCGCCCGCGCTTCTGGTCGGCCTCCGACTGACTGGTGGTCGCCAGGTCGACGCCTTTCGAGACGACCTTGACCGGCGCGGTGGCGACGTCGAGCGCGGTCTTGGCAAGGCAGCCGGACAGGCCGAACGCCGCCGGGACGAACAGGAGGATGGCAAAGCCGCGCATCGAAATTCCTTTCAGATGCGCGGCTTTACCGACGCCCGCGTTGCGGGTCGATGAATTATCCAGCGGGGGGCTGGAGCGGCGCGGGGGGGTCAGGCGCCGCGGGCGGGGTCGGCGGCTCGGGCGCTTCAGGCTGCTCCGGCTGCTCGGCGACGCCGTTGCAGTGCAGCTTGCCCGAGCCCATCGCGCTGATCGTGCACGAGGCGTTGCCGGTCACGCTGACATCGCCCGAACCCATGATGCTCGCCTTCACGGTGCCGTTGGACGTGAACGCCGCATCGCCAGAGCCGGCAACGGTCACCTTGACGTCGTCGGCTTCGAGCCCGTTCATCCGCGCGCTGCCCGAACCGGCGACTGTCAGCTCGAGCGACTTCGCGCGCCCTGCCGCTTCGTAGTTGCCCGATCCGGCGATCGTCACGTGGAGCGCGTCGGCCGCAACCTGAGCCGTGCGCGCCGTGCCGCTGCCCGCGATCGTCACTTCGGCCTTGCCGGCCAGCCTCGGTGCCTCGACCGTGCCCGACCCCGCGATGACAAGCTTTTCGAGCGCCGGCATCGTTACCTGGATCGTCGCCCGTCCGCGGCTCTTCCATTCGCCCTTGGCGCGCATCACACCCAGCGTCTTGTCGCCGAGCGTGAAGCGCAGCGCGTCGACCGCCTGCTGGTCGCCCGAGACCTTGATCGCGAGGCTCGGGCCTTCGCTGACGATCACCGTGTCGGGTCCGGCGAGCACGAGCTCGGTCGGCGTCTTGCCGGCGGTGTCGAGCTCCGCGAGCGGCACGCCCTTCTCGTCGTTGATGTGCACGTCGCCGTCGCAGCCGCCGACCGCCGCCGCGGCGGCGATGGCGAACACGGGCGCCAAGCCCTTGATGAGTTTTCCGATCATGAGGTCCTCGCGAGTGAGAGTGAGCCAGTCCGTATTGCCGCTATAATACAGCAACGCCGTGCGAGGCAATCGCCCAACGCAAAAGGGCCGCCCTTGCGGACGGCCCTTCATCGACTGCTATCGGACGCTGATCGAAATCAGGCCTCTTCGCTGGTCTCGTAATACTGCGGCGCATGCTCGCGCAGCACGCCGAGGATCTTCTCGAGCGCGGTCGGCTCGTCGGTCTTCTCCATCGCGGCGAGCTCGCGCGCGAGACGGCTGGCGGCGGCTTCGAAGATCTGCCGCTCGGAATAGCTCTGCTCGGGCTGGTCTTCGGGGCGAAACAGGTCGCGGGTCACCTCGGCGATCGACACTAGGTCGCCCGAGTTGATCTTGGCTTCGTATTCCTGCGCCCGGCGGCTCCACATCGTGCGCTTGACCTTGGGCTTGCCCTTGAGGGTCTCCATCGCTTCCTTGAGCGTCTTGTCGCTCGACAGCTTGCGCATGCCGATCGATTCGACCTTGTTCACCGGAACGCGCAGCGTCATCCGCTCTTTCTCGAAGCGCAGCACGTAGAGCTCCAGCTGCATGCCGGCGATCTCTTCCTTCTGCAGCTCTATCACGCGGCCCACGCCGTGCTTGGGATAAACGACGTAATCGCCCACATCGAAGGCGGGGGCAGTGCTGGCCATGATGGTCCTTTCGTTTCCCGGCAGCCACCGACGAGGCCCAACCGGGGCTCCGCCGCGCGAGAGGCGCGGTCGCAAGCCACGGTGTCCTGTCCTGGGTGGTTGACCGTTTGCGTCACTCACGGCCCGCGCGACGAGTGAGTCCCGCGGGGTTGATGCATTATATAGCGCATTCGCAACAAAATTTCCAGCCCGTTGCGGGGCCGGACGCCGGTGCGCCGCTCGGCAGCGCCGCTAGCGAAAAATTACGCCGGCGAATCAGTCGCCTTCGCCGGGTTCGGGCGTGAAGTACTTGTCGAACTTGCCCTCTTCGCCCTTGTGCTCGTCGGCGTCGGCCGGCGGTTCCTTCTGGCTGGTGATGTTCGGCCATTCGGCGGAGTACTTGGTATTGACCTCGAGCCACTGCTCGAGCCCGTCCTCGGTGTCGGGCAGGATCGCCTCGGCCGGGCACTCGGGTTCGCACACCCCGCAATCGATGCATTCGGACGGATTGATGACCAGCATCGTCTCGCCTTCGTAGAAGCAATCGACCGGGCAGACCTCGACGCAGTCGGTGTACTTGCACTTGATGCAGGCGTCGGTGACGACGTAGGTCATTGATCGGGGCCCCTCTCAGGCGGTTGGGTGTCGGGCGGTGCTATGGCGCTTTCGCCGCCCCCGTCAAGCACCCGGTAACACGCCTGCGCCTCCGCCGCCGGTCCGCGCCGGGCAGGTAGCGCCAGCACCTCGATAATCCGCACGCCGGCATGGAGCGGCACCGTCAACACGTCCCCCTCCTGCACATCCTGGCTGACTCGCAGCACCCGCGCGCCGTTGCGGCGCAAGTGGCCGGCCGCAACAAGCGTCTGCGCGATCCCGCGCGTTTTGGTCAGCCGCAGGTGCCACAGCAGCCGGTCGATCCTCACCGGACGAGGTTCGCCAGCGCGGCGAACGCACTGCCTTCGCGCGGGCGGACCGGCGGTGCCTGCGGCTCCGCGCGGCGCAAGGGGCGCCAGTGCCAGCTGCCGCGCGCCGGCGGGCCGAAAGCGCCCTCCGGGAGCCTGCGCGGCGGCTGGAAGCGAAAGCCCGCCGCACCAAGCAGCCGCCGCCAGCTCGCCTCGGTGAGCCCGGTCGATACCGCCAGCGCCGGGTCGAGCCCGAAGCCCCCGCGACCGGCCTCCGCCCGTGCCTCGTGCGCTGCGCGCAGGAGCTTCTCGGCGACATCGATCCGCACCGCCTGGTCTCCGGCAAGGCGATAGCCCGAGGGCAACCGCTTCGCTGCGGGCAGCACCGCGCGCATCTGCTCGTCGAGTGGGCGGCGGTCGAGCGCGAGCGCCGCCAGCAGCCGGCGCGGCGCGGGCTTGAGCAGCGCGGGGGCGAAGACGTCGAGCGCCCCGAACGTGACGCCGAGACGGCGCAGGTACGGGCGCATCTCCTTTGGCAGGTGCTCGATGCCGGCCTTGTCGCGCGCGATGTGACCGTGCCCGTCGACGAGGTTCAGCAGGAGCGCGCGCGCCTGCGAGCCGGCCGCCGGATCGCGTGCCGCTGCCTCCAGCCTGGCGAGCGGCGCGAGCGGGGCGAGCTGGGCGTCGAGCCACTGCTGCACGGCCGCCTCGAACGTGCGGCGCTCCGCCTCCGGAAGCTGCGCCAGCTCGCGTGCAAGCACGAGCTGCGGCCGCACCGCGCCCTGCGCGAAGTCGAGCCGGGCGAGCGGCCGTCCGTTCCACTCGATCGCACCTTCCGCGATGGCAAGTCCCGGCAACCCGCTCTCGACCAGCGTGCGTGCGCGCTCGGCGAGGAGCCGCGGCAACGCCTTTTCGCCCGCGGCGAGCAGCATCTTGCGGTCGCCGTGGCTGGCGAGGTGATCGACGACGAAGCGAAATCCTTCCAGGTGGCCGATCGGTTCGCCCTCGACCGTCACGAAGTCATCGGCGCCAAGCTGCACCGGCAGCAGCGATGCATCCCCGCCCAGGCTCTTCATCAGGATCGCGGTCCTCCGGTTGACGAAACGTTCGGTCAGCCGCGCGTGGAGCGCGTCGGACAGCTTGGCTTCCGCGGCGCGCGCGCGGCTCGCCATCTCGTCGCGCGCGAGCACCCAGTCGGGACGTTGGCAGATATAGGCCCAACTGCGGATCGCCGCGATACGTCCCTGCAGCGTGTCGATGTCACCGCTCGTGTTGTCGAGCTCGGCGATGCGGGCGGCGACGTAGTCTGCGCCGAGGTGTCCGCCGCGCAGGTCCTGCCACAGGCGCGTGACGAAACGCGCGTGGACGTCGGGGCCGAGCTGGCGGAAATCGGGCAGGCTGCACGCTTCCCAGAACCGTCGCACCGTGGCTGGCCCCCTGACGTCGCGCGCGAGCGGCTCCTCGGCCAGCCGCTTGAGCACCGCGAGGTCGATCGCCTCGGGCGCGGGGGCGAGTTCGGGTTCGAGTGGCGGCGCCTCGAGATCGCCAATCAGCGCCGCGAGCGAATCGAAGCGCGGCTGCGGCTCGCGCCAGAACAGTTTGGCGAGCGGAGCGAAGCGGTGCTCCTCAATCGCGTAAATCTCTTCGTCGGTGAACTCGGGCGAGGGGCCTTTCGCCCCGGCCAGCGTGCCGAACGTCCCGTCCTTGTGGTGCCGCCCGGCCCGCCCCGCGATCTGCGCCATCTCGGCGGGCATGAGGCGGCGCTGGCGCAGCCCGTCGAACTTGGTGAGGCTGGCGAACGCGACATGGCTGACGTCGAGATTGAGCCCCATGCCGATCGCGTCGGTGGCGACGATGTAATCGACCTCGCCGGACTGGAACAAAGCGACCTGGCGATTGCGCGTTTCCGGGCTCAGCGCGCCCATCACCACCGCCGCCCCGCCGCGATAGCGCCGCAGCATCTCGGCAACGGTATAGACCTGCTCGGCCGAGAAGCCGACGATCGCGCTGCGCGGCGGCAGGCGCGAAAGCTTGCGCGGGCCGATGTGCGTCAACGTCGAGAACCGCGGGCGCGAGACGACCTCTGCCTTCGGCATCAGCGCGCGCACCAGCGGTTCGAGCGTCGCCGCGCCCAGCAGCATGGTCTCCTCGCGCCCGCGGGCGTTGAGCAACCGGTCGGTGAACACGTGCCCACGCTCGCGGTCGGCGGCGAGCTGCGCCTCGTCGAGCGCGACGAACGCCAGAGATCCATTTGGCCCGCCGCCATCGCGCGGCATCGCCTCCGCGGTGCAGCAGAAATAGCGCGCGCCGGCGGGCTCGATCCGCTCCTCGCCGGTGATCAGCGCGACCGCCTTCTCGCCCTTGTTGGCGACGACCCGGTCGTAAACCTCGCGGGCGAGCAGCCGCAGCGGAAAGCCGATCGCGCCGCTCGAATGGCCGCACATGCGCTCGATCGCGAGGTGAGTCTTGCCGGTGTTGGTGGGCCCGAGGACCGCCTTGATGGTCACCGGGCCAATGTGGCGGCTCTATCGAGGCAAGACAACCACTTGCATCAGCTCGCGCAGGGTCGCCGCAAGAGACTCGCGTTCGCCGCAAGTTAAACCGGTCTTAACTTCGATCGGGCAAGGACGTGCGCCTGGGACCGCTCGGGTCGGGCCGCATGGGTGCGGCCCTCAAGGAGGGGCGTTTGTTCAAGTCGCGTGAGCAGGATCTGATCGGGCATGCGCCCGTGGACGGCATGCCCGGCTGGCGCGCCGCCGCGCTTACGCATGCGCAGATCGCTCCTGCCGAGCCGCCTGCAGCCGTCCGAACAACCGATGGCCTGAGCGAGACGTGGGAGCATTGGCGCTCCGAGCTGTCCAAGCGGATAGCCGCGCTCGATCTTGCACCCGACCTCGCCGAACAGATCGGCAGCCGCCGGTGGTTTCGCGGGCTCGGCACGCTGATCGGCCTGTCGGGCGCGGCGCTCGCTTTCTGGCCCGGGTTTGCGCCGCTCGAAGCCGCGCCGGCGACGCGGGTGAACGACAGCGTACGCGACGAATTTCGCAGCCAGATGATCATGCCGCTCGCGCTCGGCGGCGACAGCGGCCGCCACATGGGCGCGACCGACGCGGTGCGGCCGCTCGCCGCTGCGCCCGAGCG
>JBQCFR010000235.1:0-9899 GCA_051958885.1 Tsuneonella sp. | reverse complement strand
GGCATTGTCGAGATCAGCGCCGCAGGGTTCCCGGACCCGATCGATCCGGACGGCAAATGGGTGTCGGTCAAGGTGAAGCCGCTGGAAAAGCTGGCTCGTCCGGCCACCTTGAAGGACATCAAGGCCGACGCCGCGCTCGAGGAGATCGAGCTGATTCGCCAGTCCCGCCTGTCGGTCTGCGAGATACGCCCGGGCGAATGGAAGCACATCATGCGTATGGCGAACGCGGAACCGGCGGCGGCGGACGGCCGTTGATGCTGCCGAGACGGCGGGCATCGGCGCCCGCCGCGACCAGTCAGGAGCATCATCATGGGTGAACTCAAGGATAAGGCCAAGGGCGTAGCGAACGAAGTCGCCGGTAATGTGAAACAGCAATCGAACGATCCCGACACGCGCGCTGAAGGCCACGCGCAGGAAACCAAAGGCGAGGCGCAGAACCTCAAGGGCAAAGTCGAAGGCGCGCTCGGCAACAAGGTCTGAGGCTCAGTGCCTCGACATCGCGAAGGGCCGCCTCGCAAGGGGCGGCCCTTCTGCTATGCGCGGCGGGCGCGCAGCCCCGAGACCGTAGCGCCGCTGGCGGCGAGCTGCTCGACGTCGATCACGCAGTGCAGCAGTCGCAGACCCGTGCGCGCGTTCGCTTCGACCAAGGCATCGCGGAACGCTGCGGTGGTTTCCACCCGGCGCGCCCACCCGCCATAGGCCTCTGCCAGACGCGCAAAGTCGGGGTTCTCGAGCCTTGTCGCCTCGACGCGGCCTGGGAACTCGCGCTCCTGATGCATGCGGATGGTGCCATAGGCGCCGTTGTCGACGAGGATCACCAGCATGTCACAGCCGTGCTGCACCGCAGTCGCCAGCTCCTGCCCGTTCATCAGGAAATCGCCGTCGCCGGCAAGCGCGACGACGGTTCGCTCGGGGAAGCGGCGCGCGGCGGCCACCGCCGCGGGAACCCCGTAACCCATCGCGCCGGCGGTCGGCGCGATCTGGGCCGGGAACCCGTCGTAGCGCCAGTAGCGGTGCCACCAGCCCGAAAAGTTGCCCGCGCCGTTGCATACGATAGCGTCGGCCGGCAGCGTCTCGCGCATCGCGGCGACGCACTGGCCGAGGTCGAGCGCGAAGTCGCGCGGGGCGGGCGTCGCCCATTCCTCCCACTCGGCATGCGCCTCGGCGCCGGCGTCGAAGGCGATGATCTCGCCGTCGTCCCACAAGGCTGCCGCTTCGGCGAATTCGGCCATGTCGGCGCAGATCGCCAGATCGGTGCGGTACACGCGGCCGAGCTCATTCGGATCGGGGTGCACATGGACCAGCGTCTGTCCCGGATGGTCGGGCGAAGGCAGCGTGTAGCCATCGGTGGTCGCCTCGCCCAGCCGCGCGCCGACCGCCAGGATCAGGTCCGCGCTGCGCACGCGCTCGACCAGCCTGGGATTCGGGCCGTACCCGAGGTTGCCCGCATAGACGGGTGATGACGGCGAGATCGCGTCCTGCCGGCGGAACGCCGTCGCGACCGGCAGCCCGATCCGCTCGGCCCACTGGGCGAAGTAATGGCGTGTCTTGGCGTTCCAGCCTGCGCCGCCGACGATCGCGACAGGCGCGGCAGCGTCGGCAATCAGCGCGGTGAGCGCCTGCATGGCGTCGGGGCAAGGCGGCTGCGGCGGGCGGACGACCGGCGGGCGGGGCGCGGCGGCGACCTCTTCGAACAGCATGTCTTCGGGCAGCGCGAGCACCACCGGACCGGGGCGGCCCGAGATCGCAGTGGAGTAGGCGCGGGCGATGTATTCGGGGAGTCGCGCAGGGTCGTCGATCCGCGCGGCCGACTTGGCGATGGGCCCGAAGAATGCGGGAAAATCGACTTCCTGGAACCCCTCGCGATCGCGCATCGCGCGCGCGACGTCGCCGACGAACAGGATCATCGGCTGCGAATCCTGGTGCGCCACGTGGACGCCGATGCTCGCGTTGGTCGCGCCGGGGCCGCGGGTGACGAAGCAGATGCCCGGGTGACCCGTCATCGCTCCGTCGGCGCAGGCCATGAACGCCGCGCCGCCTTCTTGCCGGCAGGTGACGACATCGATTCGGGCGCAATCGTGCAGCGCGTCGAGCACGGGGAGGAAGCTCTCGCCGGGAACGGTGAAGATGCGGTCGCAGCCTTGCGTCGCGAGGCAATCGCCCAGCAGGCGGGCGGCGGTGCGAGGTTCGCTATCTGGCATCAGCCGCCTCTAGTCCCGCGCGGCGGAACGGGCAATTCGGCGCTCCGGCAGCATGAACAAACAGGCTTAACGTCCCGCATTGCGACGGTGGATATCGCCGGGGAGCGGAGTGGTTACCAAAACGTTAAGACCTCCACCATGCGCAGATCACTGGTCCTCACCGACGAAACCGCCCGCCATCCTTTCCGGGCATCGCTGCCGCCTCATGTTCGCCGCAACCTCATACCCACGCCGCCGCGGCCCGCCTGGGCGCTGACGCAGGACGATGTGCGCGGGTTCGTCGGCGCTTACTTCGCCTGCCTCGTCGCGGTGGCGATCTTCATTTCCTAGCCCGCCGCGGCGCGTTCCGCGAGCAGTAGCTGATAGCCGAGCCAGGCCGACACGAGGCACATCGCCGCGCTGAGTAGCAGGTGGTGAACGATGTCGAGCCCGGCCACGCTGAGTCCGATCGCCAGCACCGAGCCGACGACCATCGCGCCCGAATTGACGATGTTGTTCGCGGCGATCGTGCGGGCGGTCTGCGTCTTGGGAACGAAAGTCGTGAGGAAGGCGTAGAGCGGCACCACGAACATGCCGCCCGCAATCGCGATGCCGAGCAGGCAGATGAGGAGGGGAACCGCCAGCGGGTGGGCGACGAACGCCGCGACGTCCAGCAGCTCGCCCGGCGGCGCGGGAGTCCACTGCCGGCACACGAAGTAGAACGCGAGCACGAACAGGCCCATCAGGATCACCGAGCTCGGCGAATAGCGCGCCGAGACGGTCCCCTTGAGCAGCGCGTTGACCGATACCGAGCCGATCGCCACGCCCACCGAGAAGATCACCAGGAACAGGCTGGCGACTTCCTTGCTGGCCGTGAGCACGTTCTTGGCGAGCGGCGGAAACTGGATGAACAGCACCGCCCCGATCGTCCAGAAGAAGCTGATCGCCATGATCGCCAGAAACACCCGGCGATCGTGCGAGGTCGCCCGGATCAGCTTGATGGACGAGACGACCTGGTCGGCGACAAGGATCGGCAGGAACGCAAGCGCTTTCCACGGGCGGCTCTTCTCGCTCTTCAGGTGCGGGGCGAGCAGCGGAAACTCGAGCGCCTCGCAGTCATCGGGCGCGGGCGCCGGCGGGACCTGCAGCGACACGAGATAGCCGATCACCGCGGTGACAATCACGCCGGCGGCGGCGGCTTCCACCGGTATCCATCCCGCCAGGATCGTGCCGGCGAGAATGGCGATGTAGGTTCCCGCTTCGACCAGGCCGGTGCCGGCGAGCACTTCGTCCGCGTGGAGGTGCTGGGGCAGGATCGCGTACTTGATCGGCCCGAAGAACGTCGAGTGGACGCCCAGCGCGGTGAGCGCGGTCAGCATCAGCGGGATCGCCACCGCGTGCACCCCGATGCCCTTCCACGCGAGCACGAGCCCGGCGGCGCCGACGCTCATGATCGCGATCTCGGCGGCCTTGATGATGCGGATGATCCGCGCCTTGTCGCGCAAGTCGGCGAGCTGGCCCGCCAGCGCGGACAGGAGGAAGAACGGGAGGATGAACAGGGCCGAGGCGAGCGCGCTGAAGCTCGCCTCGGCCTCTTCGGAATTGTAGATGCTGTAGACGACGAACAGCACCATCGCGTTCTTGAACAGGTTGTCGTTGAAGGCGTTGAACAGCTGAGTGACGAACAGCGGCAGGAACCTGCGCCGGCGCAACATGTGAGTCGAAGTCGTCATGCGATCCTGAACGTCTGCCGCGCGGGTGCCGCGGGTTCTAGCGGCTGGGGCGGGGCGGGCAAGGCTGGGCCATGCTTTTGATGGATGTCACCCTTGCTCGCCGCTAGAAGCTCCGGCGATGCTCTCGCTGCCCAATCTGCTCACGCTGTCGCGGATCGTGACGATCCCTCTGCTGGCGTTCCTGCTGTGGTGGCCCGGCTGGCACCTTGGCTATGCGCTCGCGTTCGGGCTCTACTGCCTGATGGGTATCACCGACTACTTCGACGGTTATCTCGCGCGGGCGAGCGGGGCGGTCAGCAAGCTCGGCATCTTTCTCGACCCGATCGCCGACAAGATCATGGTCGCCGCGGTCATCCTGGTGCTGAGCGCGCAGGGCTATCTGCGCGGCCCTTACGTGGGGGACATCCACGTCATCGCCGGGCTGGTCATCCTGATGCGCGAGATCGCCGTATCGGGCTTGCGCGAATTCCTCGGCGGGCTTCAGGTCTCGGTACCGGTATCGAAGCTCGCCAAGTGGAAGACCACGTTCCAGCTCGTCAGCCTCGGCGCGCTGATTCTCGGCGGGGCCGTCGACGGGCCGCCGTGCCATTCGACGCTCGAATACTGCGGCGACATCGAGACGAACTGGATTCACCTCGTCGGGCTGACCAGCCTGTGGGCCGCGGCGGTGCTGACGCTGGTGACCGGATGGGATTACCTGCGGGTGGGCCTCAAGCACATGGATTGAGACAGGACCTTGCCCGTTGCAAAGCAATGGGCAGGGGGGTCACCCGAAGGGTGGCGGAGAGCCATCGGCCGATGCGAACACCCCTCCGTCAGCGGCCTTATGCCGCTGCCACCTCCCCATTCGCGCTTCGCGCACACGGGGAGGGGTTTGCTAGGCAAACATCTCGTCGAAAAGGCTCAGCATCGCGGCCCAGCTCTGGCGGTCGGCGCTCGCGTCGTAGCCGATCGCGGGCATGCCGTGACTGTCCGATTCGGGGTCGGTGAAGCCGTGTTTTGCGTTGCTGTACACGTGGAGGTGCCAGTCGGCCCGCGCGCGGTCCAGTTCCTCCTCGAACCCGGTCACCTGCGAACGGGGGACGAGGGGGTCCTTGGCGCCGTGGCACACCAGGATGCGCGGAGCGATCGGCTCGCTGGCGGGCGCGTCGCTCGAGAGGATGCCGTGGAAGCTGACCACCGCCGCCAGCGGCAGGTTCATCCGCGCCGCCTCGAGGACGGCCTGGCCGCCCATGCAGTAGCCGATCGCGGCGAGCGGCAATCCTCTGGCAGCACCAACCGCCCACTCGGCCGCCGCGGCGATCCGCTCGCGGTAGTGCGCCACGTCGCGACGCAGCTCGTCGCCGAGCCGGAACGCGTCCTCGCGCGACTGCGGGTCCTCGCCGTAGAAGTCCGCCATCAGCGCCAGGTACCCGGCATCGGTGAGCATCGGCAGGCGGCGGTGGGCGTTGGGCTTCTGGTTCATGATCGACGGAAACAGCAGCACCGCGGCGCGCGGCGTGCCCTGCGGCCGCGCGATCACCCCAGTAAGCGCGGTCCCGCCGTGGCGATACGTGACAGTCTCGACGCTCATTCGGCAGGCAGGAAGTCGGGCACCGAGAGATAGCGCTCGCCGGTGTCGTAGTTGAAGCCCATGGTCCGGCTGCCGGCGTCGATCTCGGGCAGTTTCTGCGCGATCGCGGCGAGCGCGGCGCCGCTCGAGATGCCGACCAGCAATCCTTCCTCGCGCGCGCAGCGGCGCGCCATCTCGCGCGCGTCCGCGGCATCGACAGTGATCGCGCCGTCGATCGCCTGGGTGTGGAGGTTGCCGGGAATGAACCCCGCGCCGAGCCCCTGGATCGCGTGCGGGCCGGGCTGGCCGCCGGAAATCACCGGCGACTGCGTCGGCTCGACCGCGAAGACCTTGAGCCCCGGCCAGGACTTCTTGAGCACTTCGCCGCACGCGGTGATGTGGCCGCCGGTCCCGACCCCGGTGATCAGGTAGTCGATCGGGCTGTCCTTGAAGTCGTCGTAGATCTCGCGCGCGGTGGTGCGGGCGTGAACTTCGACGTTCGCGGGGTTGTCAAACTGCTGCGGGATCCACCCGCCGTCGATCTGGTCGCAGAGCTCCTGAGCGCGCGCGATCGCCGCCTTCATCCCGCCTTCCTTGGGCGTCAGGTCGAATTTCGCGCCATACGCGAGCATCAGCCGGCGGCGCTCGATGCTCATGCTTTCGGGCATGACGAGGATCAGCTTGTAGCCCTTGACCGCGGCGACCATCGACAGGCCGATGCCGGTGTTGCCGCTGGTTGGCTCGATGATCGTGCCGCCGGGCTTCAGCGCACCGGACTTCTCGGCATCCTCGACCATCGCCAGCGCGATGCGATCCTTTATCGAGCCGCCGGGATTGGCCCGCTCGCTCTTCACCCAGACCTCGTGATCGGGGAACATCCGCGAGAGGCGGATGTGCGGGGTGTTGCCGATGGTGGCGAGAACGCTGTCGGCTTTCATGTCGGTGCCTCCTGGTGAGTCTGCTGGTCCGCTTGTGACGGGGGATCGAAGGTCTTGGCAAGCCTGAGTTCGGGAAACAGCCGCGACCACGCGAGGGTGATGCCGATCGCGGCGATCCCGCCGAACAGCACCGCACCGACAGGGCCGAGCAGCGACGCGACGAGGCCCGACTCGGCCTCGCCCAGCTCGTTAGAGGCGGAGATCGTCAGCGCGGAAACTGCGCCCACGCGGCCGCGCATCTCATCCGGCGTGTGAAGCTGGATCAGCGACTGGCGCACGTAGACCGAAACCATGTCCGCCGCTCCGGCGACGATCAGCGCGGCGAAGCTCACGAGGAACCAGCGTGACAGCCCGAACACGATCAGCGCGCCCGCAAAGATCAGCACCGCGGCGAGCATCTTGACGCCGACGTTGGTCTTCATCGGCCAGACCGAGAACCAGATCGAGGCGGCCGCCGCGCCGATGCCCATTCCCGCCGCAAGGACGCCGAAGCCGTCGGCGCCGACGTGAAGGATGTCGCGCGCGAACACCGGCAACAACGCGGTCGCACCCGCGAGCAGCACGACGAACAGGTCGAGCGTGATCGTCGCCAGCACCAGCCGGTTGTTGCGCACGTAGGCGAAGCCGTCCTTGATCCGCTGGAGCGGCTCACGATTCTTCTGGACCGGGGGCTGGGGCACCTTGCCGATGAGGAACAGCAGTACGAGCGAGATGAGCAGCAGCGCCGAGATCGATGCATAGGCGAAATCGGGATGGATCGCGTAAAGCACGCCGCCGAGGCTCGGCCCCGCGATGGTGCCCGCCTGCCACGCGATCGAGCTCACCGCGATGGCTGTCGGCAGCACCTCGCGCGGGACGAGGTTGGGCGCTAGCGCGGAGAACGCCGGGCCGGAAAATGCCCGCGCGATGCCCACGAACGCCGCCGCGACGAAGAGGGCCCAGACGGTCAGATCGCCGAGATAGGTCAGCATGCCGAGCACGCCAGCGTTGACCATCAGCAGCGCGGTGGTTCCGCGCGCGATCCAGCGCCGGTCGTACGTATCGGCGACCAGCCCGACCACCGGCGTCAGCAGGAACAAGGGCACGAATTGCACCAGCCCGATCATGCCGAGCAGGAAGGCGGACTGCTTGATGTCCATCGTCTGGCGGGCGATGCCGTAGACCTGCCAGCCGATGACCATCGCCTGCGCGCTGATCGCGATCGTCGAGAACAGGCGGGAGATGAAATAGGCGCGGAAGTTGCCTATGGTGAGAGGATGGCGCGCGTCGCTCACCCGCGCGCCATGGCAGCGGGCGCGCAGCGTGCCAAGCAACGAAAAGTACGCGAGCGCGCAGCCCACCCCGCTGCGACTAGCTTCGCCTGCGGCTCAGCAAGTCTCGCTCCCCTGCCGCTTGCGGGAGGGGCTGGGGGTGGGCCCGTCAATCTGCAAGGATCTCAGCGCATCCGGCGCAGGCGGGGGTTGGGTTGGATCTCGTCGATCACTGACAGGAAGTCGTCCAGCCGGATGATCCGCTCGAACTGGAAGCCGGCGCGGTTGTCGCGGGTCCAGATGACGTAGGCCTCGATCCGGCCGACCACCGGCAAGCGGATCATCACCCGGTCGCCGCGGGTCATGCCCTGGCCGTCGTCGACCATAAAGCCGTGGGCGGACAGGTTGCAGATGTGCAGCTTCACGTCGCCGCGCACGTTGTGCTCGGCGATCACCGCAAAATCGACCGGATGCCGCGCCGCGCGCCGCATGTCGGTGACCGAAAGCTGTGCTCCGACAGACACTGTTCGCCGTTCCCCCCTCGCTGTGGAGGCCCAGCACTGCCGCAAAATCGCTGACATTCGGTTAAGCGCGGCTGTCCCGCTGCGGGACGAAACGGCAGGAATCCGCCGTTTTCAGGCCGTCAGCACGCCGTGCTTCTTCTTCCCCAAACTGATCCGGCCGGGGCGCGCGGGAGCGGCGGCATCGCTCACCTGCTCGCCGTCGAGCCTGACCGCGCCTTCGGCGACCTTGCGCTTTGCCTCTCCATTCGAAGCGGTGAAGCCCAAGGCGGTGAGCGCGGCGGCGAAGCTGAGGCCATCGCCGAGCGCGAGGGTCGGCAAGTCCTCGCCCGCGCCGCCGGCGAAAGTCTCGGCCGCGGTGCTCTGGGCGTTGCGCGCGGCATCGCCGCCGCGCACCAGGCGGGTGACCTCGTTCGCCAGCACGACCTTGGCGGCGTTGATTTCCGCCCCTTCGAGCGCCTCGAGCCGCGCGATCTCGGCCAGCGGCAGGTCGGTGAACAGCCGCAGGAAGCGCCCGACGTCGCGATCGTCCACGTTGCGCCAGTATTGCCAGAAATCGTAGGCCGGAAGCTGGTCCTCGTTGAGCCACACCGCGCCCGCGGCGGTCTTGCCCATCTTGGCGCCGTCGGCGGTGATCAGCAGCGGGGTGGTCAGGCCGAACACTTCCTGGCCGTCCATCCGCCGGGTGAGCTCGATCCCGTTGACGATGTTGCCCCACTGGTCGCTGCCGCCCATCTGCAGCCGGACGCCGAGGTCCCGGCTGAGGTGACGGAAGTCGTAGCCCTGGAGAATCATGTAGTTGAATTCGAGGAAGGTCATCGGCTGCTCGCGGTCGAGCCGCAGCCGCACCGAATCGAAGGTCAGCATCCGGTTGATCGTGAAGTGCGTGCCGACTTCCTGCAGCAGTTCGATGTAGCCGAGCTGGCCCAGCCAGTCGTGATTGTTGACCATCACCGCATCGGTCGGCCCGTCACCGAAGGCGAGCAGCTTCTCGAACACGGTGCGGATCGAGGCGATGTTGGCCTCGATCGCCGCATCGGTGAGCATCTTGCGGCTTTCGTCGCGCCCGGTGGGATCGCCGATGCGGGTGGTGCCGCCGCCCATTACCACGACCGGCTTGTGCCCGCTCTGCTGCAGCCGGCGCAGCATCATGATCTGCACCAGGCTGCCGATGTGCAAGGAGGGCGCGGTCGCGTCGAAGCCGATATAGCCGGGCACGACCTGCCGCGCGGCGAGGGCGTCCAGCCCCTGCGCGTCGGTAATCTGGTGGACATAGCCCCGCTCGTCGAGCAGGCGCAGCAGATCGGATGTGAACTCGCTCATGGCGGGCGGGCGGTTAGCACGGGGGCGCGGTCATGCAAACGCATCAACTGACGGCGCACGCCGCCTACCCGCCGGCGCGCGTGAGCGGCGTGGAGGCGCGGGTGATTGGCGCCGACGGCGAATGGCTGCGCGTGCGCTGGCGGAGCGAGGGCGCACAGGCGCTGGTGGTGCCCGCGTTCGCCGGGCGCGGACGCGCGGACGACCTCTGGAAGACCACCTGCTTCGAGCTGTTCGTGCGGCCCGATGACGGGGAGCGTTACGTGGAGCTCAACCTCTCGCCTTCGGAACTCTTGGACGTGCATGGAAGGCAGCTAGACAGACTGACACCCTCGCCTCTCCAATGCTGGCGGAAGTGGTGTGCGCGATCCCCGCCTGCTTTGATCTGCTTGAAATCGAGGCGCT
>JBQCFR010000234.1:0-4726 GCA_051958885.1 Tsuneonella sp. | reverse complement strand
CAAGCACGGGGTCGCCGGCAAGCGCCACCGCCTGATCAGCCACAACGCCAAGTACATCCGCCAGAACCGCGGGACCACCGTGATCGCCGACGCCGATGCGAAGACGATCAAGAAGTGGGCGCCCTACGGGCTCGATTGAGGGAGTACTGACAGATGGCACGCATCAAACGGGGTGTAACCACCCGCGCCAAGCACAAGCGGATTCTCGATCAGGCCAAGGGCTATCGCGGTCGCCGCAAGAACACCATCCGCGTCGCCCGCCAGGCGGTCGAGAAGGCCAGGCAGTATGCCTACCGCGACCGCAAGGTGAAGAAGCGCAACTTCCGCGCGCTGTGGATCCAGCGGATCAACGCCGCCGTCCGCGCCGAAGGGCTGACCTATTCGCAGTTCATGCACGGCGTGAAGCTGTCGGGCATCGAGCTCGACCGCAAGGTCATGGCCGACCTGGCGATGAACGAAGGCCCGGCGTTCGGCGCGATCATCGCGCAGGCGAAAGCCGCGCTGGCCTAAGCAGCCGATTATCGGCCAATCGAGGGCGCCGCGGGCACTGGCTCGCGGCGCCCTTGACTCGTGCGCAGGGTGCGCGCAGCTTGTCCAAAATATACAAGGGCCCTTCGGTTCGCACCAGCAGGCACCCGCATGACCTCGGCCGCTCCTTGACGGATGCTCCGCGCATCTCGGTCCGCTTCTTCCGCCTGTCGGAGCCGCTCCAGCCGTATTTCACCGCGCTCTACCTGACCGTCATCGAGGCCGGCGACGGGCTCGTCACCGACTATCTCCATCCCGAGTGGGCGGCGATGCGGTTTACCGAAGGACCGCCGCCGATCGCCAGCATCGGACCGGGCGAGCTGACGCCGCAATGGCCATTCGTCGCCGGCGGACCGACCAGCCTGGCGACTCATTTAGGCGTGCGCAGCAGCCGCGTCTGGGGCCTGGGCCTGCAGCCGGCAGGCTGGGCCAAGTTCGCCGAAGGCGAGGCCGCGGCGCTCGCCAACCGGACGGTCGACGGCAGCACGCACCCCGCCTTCGCGGTGTTCGCCCCGATCCTCCCGCTGCTGCTCGGTTGCAAGGGAGACGACGACGACAAGGCCGCTTTGATCGATGCGCACCTGCTGCGCCATTCCGCGCGCGAGGTGCCGCGGGAGAGCGAGATCGCCGCGTGCCAGGCGGCCTTGCGCGACCCGGAGATCGGGGATGTCGCCGCGTTGCAGGAGCGGCTCGGGCAATCGGCAAAGGCGCTTGAGCGGTTCTGCCGGCGCTTCTTCGGCTTCACCCCCAAGGTCCTGTTGCGCCGCCAGCGGTTCCTGCGCAGTCTCGCGCAGTATATGCTCGATCCCTCGCTCAGCTGGATCGCCGCGCTCGACGAGCAGTATCACGACCAGGCGCAGTTCGTGCGCGAGTTCCGCGCGTTCATGGGCCTGTCGCCGAGCGAGTACGCGGCGATGCCGCACCCGATCATCGCGCCGATCATGCGCCAGCGCATGGCCGATCAGGGCGTCGCCGAATCCACCGACCTGCCGACGATCGCGCGCTATCGTTCTTGAGGCTTGTCGGCGCGGCGGCGAGCCCATAGGGTCGCGTTCATAAGGTGCTCGGTAGAAGCGCGCCGTGTCGCAGATCGCCCCAGTCTCCGCGGGAGGCGCTGGCCTGCTCGACCGGCGCGCCGGGCAGGGGGAATGGGCGGCGATGGATCAGGACTGCGGGATCGACGTGCGCTTCTTCGCGCCGCCGAGCGCGCTGGCGGACTGCTTCACCAGCATCTATCGGCTCGAGCTGACCGTCCCCGACGGCCAGCGCGCGGTCGACTGGCTCCAGCCCGAATGGGGCAACCTGCGGATCTTTTCGGGCGACATGCCGGCCGCGCAAGTGGTCGGCGGCGAGGAAGTACGCGATGCGCGATTCACCGTGACCGGGCCGAGCGCGCAGGCCACCCGGTTCGAACTCGGCACGACGCGGATGTGGGGCATCGGCCTGCTGCCGCTCGGCTGGGCGCGGCTCGTGCGGCGGCCGGCGTCGGACTACGCCAACCTCCTCGCCGACGCCGAACGCCACCCGGACTTCGCGCGCTTCGCCGGTCTAAGCAACGCGTTCACCGCGGCCGGCGACGAGGCGCAGTACGAGTATATCGTGCGTTTCCGCGGGGCCTTCGACCAGCCGGTCGAGGATGGCGAGAAGATCCGCGCGGTCCACGTGGCGATGGTCGAGCTCGGCATCGCCAGCGTCGCCGAGCTGGCCGAGCGCGCAGGGATATCGGTGCGCGCGCTCGAGCGGGTGTGCCAACGCCACTTCGGCTTCCCGCCGAAGCTGCTGCTGCGCCGCCAGCGCTTCATGCGCAGTCTTGCCGCGTGGATGCTGGCGGGCGCGGGCAAGTGGAGCGCGGCGATCGACGAGCTCTATACCGACCAGGCGCACTTCAACCGCGATTTCCACGCGTTCATGGGGATGGCGCCGAGCGCCTACGCCGCGCTGCCGCACCCGGTCCTTTCGGCCTTCATGGCGCAGCGGGCGCGGACCTGGGGCTCGCCGGCGCAGACGCTCGACCGGCCCGGCGCGCACCTCGCCGCATGAGCCATACGGGTACGGCGGGGATTGCCGGCGCCGCGCGCGCTGATAGCATCGGCGCATAATCGGCAAGGGATCGCGCATGGTTGAGTATCGCTCCGTCACCAGCGAATACGGCGTCACCGTCCACTTCGCGGCGCCTTCGCCCGAACTGCGGCCCTACGTCACCGCATACTACCTTGCCGAGGTCGGCAGCAGCGCCGCGCCGGCAGTGGAAGATTACCTCCATCCCGAATGGGGCAACGTGCGCATTAGCGACGTCGAGACGATCGAGGGCGCGATCGGGCCCGAGCCGCTGCGCCCGATCGGCCGCGCGGTGGCGACCGGGCCGACCAGCATCGCGCCGCACTTCCGCGTCAAGCCGGGGCGCTTCTGGGGCATCGGGCTGATGCCGCTCGGCTGGGCGCGCTTCGTCGGCTGCCGCGCGTCCGAGATGGCGGACCGCTACGTCGATGCCTTTGCCGACGCGCGGTTCGCCGCGTTCCACGAGCTGGCCGACACGCTGTTTTCCGGCGCTCCCGACCGCGCCGGCGAATCCGAGCGGATCGATGCGCATATGCGCCGCCTGCTCGCGCGGCCGGCGAAGGACGATCCGCGCATCTCCGCGATCAACGCGGCGCTGGTCGATCCGGCGGTGGTCACCGTGGCCGAACTCGCGGAGCAGGCGGGCATCTCCACCCGCGCGCTCGAGCGGATTTCGCCCGCCGCGTTCGGCTTCACCGCCAAGCTGCTGATGCGGCGGCAGCGGTTCCTGCGCACGCTCGCCCAGTACATGATGGACCCGTCGCTCAAGTGGCTCGACACGCTCGATTCGCACTACTTCGACCAGGCGCACTTCATTCGCGACTTCCGCCGGTTCATGGGGATGACGCCGAACGCCTACGCCAAGCTGCCTCATCCTATCCTGGCCGCGGCGACGCACGCGCGGATGGCGGCGGCGGGTGAGGCGCTGCAGGTGCTCAACCGGCCGCCCGCTGCAAGCTAGCCCCGTTGCCAGCGCGGGGCCGCGCCCTTAGGGGCTGCACGCGATGAGCGACACGAACGATTCACGGCTGGAGCAAGCCCTCGCGGCGATTGCCGGGGCGGATGCCGACGCGCTCGAGGCGCAGCGCATCGCCGCGCTCGGCAAGCAGGGCTGGGTCAGCCAGCTGCTGAAGACGCTCGGCGCGATGGCGCCCGAGCAGCGGCAGAGCGAAGGCCCGCGCATCCAGGGCATTCGCGCGGCGGTTTCCGACGCGATCGCCGCGCGCAAGGCGGCGCTCGAGAAAGAGGCGCTGGAACAGCAACTTGCGCGCGAAGTGCTCGACCTGACGCTGCCCGCGGAGGCGGCGGCGATGGGCACCATTCACCCGGTGAGCCAGGTGATGGACGAGCTCGCCGAGATCTTCGCGGACATGGGATTCTCGGTCGCCACCGGGCCCGAGATCGAGGACGACTGGCACAACTTCACCGCGCTCAACATGCCCGAAAGCCACCCGGCGCGGGCGATGCACGACACGTTCTATTTCCCGCAGGACGACAGCGCGCACGTCAATGAAGCGCTCGATCGGTCGCCGAACACCGCGCCGAACAGGCGCATGCTGCTCCGAACGCATACCTCGCCGGTCCAGATCCGCAGCATGGTCGAGCATGGCGCCCCTTTGCGCATCATCGCGCCCGGGCGGGTTTACCGTAGCGATTCCGACGCGACCCACACCCCGATGTTCCACCAGGTCGAAGGGCTGGTGATCGACGAGGGCATCCATCTCGGCCACCTCAAGTGGACGCTCGAGACCTTCCTCAAGGCGTTCTTCGAGCGCGACGACATCGTCCTGCGGCTGCGCCCGAGCTACTTCCCGTTCACCGAGCCGAGCGTCGAGGTCGACGTGGGCTGGCAGGACGTCGGCGGACGGCGGGTGCTCGGCGGCGACGGCGACGCGCCGGGGCACGGGTGGATGGAGCTGCTCGGCTCGGGCATGGTCAACCGCCGGGTGATCGAGTTCGCCGGGCTCGACCCCGACAGGTGGCAGGGCTTCGCGTTCGGCGTCGGCGTCGACCGGTTGGCGATGCTCAAGTACGCGATGGACGACTTGCGCGCGTTCTTCGACGGCGATGCGCGCTGGCTCGCGCACTACGGGTTCGACCCGCTCGAGGTGCCGACGCTCTCGGCGGGCGTGGGGTCGCG
>JBQCFR010000233.1:0-2658 GCA_051958885.1 Tsuneonella sp. | reverse complement strand
GAACAGGACGATGTCGCCCAGTTCCTTCTTCTCGGCGAGATGGGCGAGCGTGCCGCCGATCATCCCGGCGCCGACGAGCGCGATCTTCTTGCGGGCCATACGGGAGAAGTCCTTCCTTGCCGCGGGACGAGCGGGCGACTGGCAGGCGCACCCGGTCCCGCGAACGGGGCGGCCGGCGAACGAGGTGCGGCCTAGGCCGGAGGGAAGGCGATTGCAACCGGCAAAAAGTCAGGCTGACGGAACTATGTTTGCAAGTGGTTCGCAATTGCAAAAAGTAGGCGAATCGCGTGCATTCCCCCTCCGACCCGCCTGCGGCGGGCCGCCTCCCCCAAGGGGTGAAATTACAGGTTCCAAAACGCCCCCTCTGGGTGAGGTGGCAGCGCGAAGCGCTGACGGAGGGGGCTACCCCGCCCTCAGCCCACTGCCCGCGCCGGCGCCCCGGTATCGCGTTCCTGCGCGAGGAGCATCGCGGCGAGATAGTCGGGCACGGCGCGGCTGAAGTAATAGCCTTGGCCCAGCGTGCATCCGGCGGCGCGCACCGCGCGCACCTGCTCGAGCGTCTCGAGCCCTTCGGCGACGATCTCCATGTCGAGCTGCGCGCCCATCTCCGCCACCGCGCGGATGATCGCTTCGCTCTTCTTGCCGACCTGCGGCCCGGAGACGAAGCTGCGATCGACCTTGATCTTCTTGAACGGAAACTTGTTGATGTAGCCGAGCGAGGAATACCCGGTGCCGAAGTCGTCGAGCGCGAAGCGCACGCCCGCGGCGCTTAGTTCGTGGATGAAGGCGCCTGTCGAGTGGCTGTCCTCGAGGAACAGGCTCTCGGTTACTTCCAGCTCGAGCCGCGCAGGGTCCAGCCCCGCCTCGCGCAGCGCGGCGAGGATGCCGAGCGCCGCGCCGGGCGCCTTGATCTGCAGCGGGGAGAGGTTGACCGCGATCGTCACTTCCTCGGGCCACTGCGCCGCGGCTTTCGCGGCCTGCGCGGTAATCCAGTTGCCGAGCGTGACGATGACGCCGGTTTCCTCGGCGACGGGACTGAACTCGTCGGGCTTCAGTTCGCCCTTCTCGGGATGGAACCAGCGCACCAGCGCCTCGAACGTCTTGATCCGCCCCGTGGTGAGGTCGACGATCGGCTGGAAGAAGATCGACAGCTCGTCGCGCTGGATGGCCGCGCGCAGCTCGGCCTCGATCTCGCGACGGCGTACGAGGTTGCGGCTCATCGAGCGGTCGAAGAAGCGGGTCTGGTTCCGGCCGCCGGTCTTGGCGTGGTAGAGCGCCAGGTCGGCGCCCTGCATCACGCTGTCGGCGTCCTGCCCGTCCTCAGGCATCAGCGCCACGCCCATCGAGGCGGGCACCTCGAGCCGCTCGCCGTCGATCCGCATCGGCCGGGTGACGTCCTCCAGCACGCGCGCGGCGAGGCGCTCGCATTCGCTGCGGCTGGCGACTTCGCAGCAGACCACGAACTCGTCGCCGCCGAAGCGCGCGAGCACGCTGCCGTCGGGGGTGGTTTCGCGCAGCCGGTTCGCGACCTCGGAGAGCACCCGGTCGCCGACTTGGTGGCCGAGCAGATCGTTGACCTCCTTGAAGCGGTCGAGATCGAGCCAGAACGTCGCCAGCATCCTGTCGTCGGGCAGGTGCATCGCGGTCTCGACCATCGCGTGGTTGAGCCCGGCGCGGTTGGCGAGCCCGGTGACCACGTCGGTCCGCGCAAGCACCTGCATCTTGTCGGCCAGCTCGGCGCTCGTTTCGGCGGCCGAAATCGATTCCCGCAGCGCCTTGAACAGGTTCATCACGATCGAGCCCATCGCCGGCACCAGCAGGATCACGTTGATGGCGAGGAACACGTACGGCAGCGAGCCGACGTAGAGCCCGGCGATCGCCACCGGTCCGGTCGCCAGGATCAACTGACCCATCGCGATTGCCGGGCGCCCCGCGTTGCGCGCGCAAATGCCGGCGCCGTAGCCGAGCGCGTTCGCCATCATCAGCGTCTGCACGCCGGGACCCGCATCGTAGACGATCGTCAGCCCCGAGATGATCCCCAGCATCGCCGCGTAGCTGAACGCGCCGACTTCGTAGATCAGCTCCAGCTGGCGCGCGCTGGCGCCAGTGTGATCGGGCGACAGGCCGAGCGCGGCCGTGACCCGCGCCACGGCGATCAGCGACAGCACGATGCAGGCGATGTAGAGGGAATTCTGGCCGCTGACGAACGCGGCGATGGAGCTGGCGACGATGCCGTTCACCGCCCCGATCGCGAGGCTTGTGGGCTGGGTGTAGAGCGTGCGCACCAGCGTTCGGCGCACGCGGTCGCTGAGCGCATCGTTGCGCCCGAACCGGTACCAGAACTGGCTTCTCCTGCTGATCGGTTCGCTCCTTTCGACCTCCACCGGCCTAGCGCGAACAGGTCACCGTCTGGTTAACACCCTGCTTACCAAAGTTAGGTGCTGCTACCGGTCCGGCTCCGGCTCCTTGTCAACCAGTTGTGTCTTCGCAGTGGCGCGGACGAGCTGCGCGGCGAGACGGCGGTCGAGCGTGCGGCACACGCCCAGCCACCAGTCGTAGCTCTGCCGGTCGCCGGCGAAGAACGCCTGCTCGGCCTGCTTGCGCGCCTCGCGCGCGGCGCCCAGGCCATGCGCGGCGAAGTGGCGCAAGGCGGCGTGG
>JBQCFR010000232.1:0-2435 GCA_051958885.1 Tsuneonella sp. | reverse complement strand
CTGCCCGTCGCGTTCAGCGCGGAGCATTTCGCGGCCGAGGTTCTCGCGCTCCGCCACGTATTCCATCTCGGGCGTGACGATGCCCCGGCGGGCGTAGTGCATCTGGCTGAGGTTCGCGCCGGGCTTCGCGCGCAGGACGCGCTTGTGGACGCCGGGGAACGCCGGGACGCCGCCCGAGCGGTCGGGCCCGAGCTGGCCGTTGTCCTCCGGCTTGACGTCGCGCGCGGCGTACTCCTCGACATCGCCGCGGGCGAGCTGCCACTCGCGGCGCAGTTGCGGGAGGCCGGCGCGGATGTCGATCTGCGCGGCCGGGTCGGTGTAGGGGCCCGAGGTGTCGTACACCCGCACCGGCGGCTCGCCGCTCGACGGCTCGAGATCGATCTCGCGCATGGCGACCTTGAGCGGGCCGACGTGGATCTTGCGGCTGCCCCTGATGGGCCCGGTGGTGACGCCGATGTCGAACTTGGAATTGATGTCGGCCATGCGTTCGGTCTCCTCGGGCGGGAGAGCGGAATCCTGGCACCGACCAGTCCACTCCCTCCGCCGATGCTAATCGGTTCAGGTTCGACGGGTCGTGGGCCGCGACGCCCACCTCTCAGCCGCTAGCTGGCTCCCCGGGGATACGGGGGGTGTAGGCGCTCGGCCGCGCCGGGGCAAGCGAGCGAAATGGATGGGGGCTTACAGGCGGTAGCGCACGCCCGCCCACACCGTGCGCGGGGTGCCGAGATCGATCGAGCCGCCCTGGTTGCGGGTGACGATCGCGGTATCGGTCAGGTTCTCCCCCCGCAGCACCAGCGCAAGCCTGCCGGTGAGCGGCACGCGCGCATAGGCGTCGAGCGTGGTCGCGGCGGGCAGGACGTCGGTTTCGAGGTCGTCCTCGAACTGCGCGCCGGTGTGGCGCAGCGTGGCCGAGAGCAGCCAGTCCGCGCGCGGGCGCCAGCTCAGCGTGCCGCCGAGCGACCAGCGCGGGGTCTGCGCGGGCCGCATTCCGTCGAGCGCGGCGGCCGCCCCGCTGCCCCGCGCGAGGGCGTCGGTATAGGCGAGCGAGCCGTCGAACCGCACGCTGCCCAGCGCCAGCCCCGCGCTCGCCTCGATCCCGCGCGCGTGGATCGCGTCGATGTTCTGCCGCTGGCGCAGGTTGGGGCCGAGCGTCACGTTGGCGATCGCGTCCTTCACCCGGTTGTCGAACGCGGTGAGCGACATGTCGATGCCCGGCGCGGGCGCGTAGTCGAGCCCCGCCTCGTAGCCCTCGAGCCGCTCGTTGCGCAGCGCCGCGTTCGCCTGCGTCACCACCGGGAACACCACGAACGGACGGTAGAGCTCGTTGAGCGTGGGCAGGCGAAAGCCGGTGTAGGCCGCTGCGCGCAGCCGCAAGCCGCCGCCCAGCCGCACCAGCGCGCCGCCGCGGAACGAGCCTTCCCAGCCCGAGCGGTCGGGGAACGTGTCGAGCGCGGTCACGGCGCCAGCCGCATTGGCGGTGCGGTAGAACCCGCCCGCGATGGTGTAGCGATCGGCCCTTGCCCCGCCGGTCAGCGTGAGCGGCCCGAGTGTCCAGTCATCCTCGGCAAAGAAGCCGAGCGTGGTGTTGCGCCCCCCGGCGTTGCGGCGCTCGGTGACCTTGCCGGTGGCGCCGCTGATCGCGTCCTCGAACAGCTCGCCGTCGGCGACGCGCACGTCCGCGCCGAGCCGCAGGACCATGGCGCGGCCCACCGGCGGGCGCAGTTCGATCTTCCCGCCGAGCCCGGTCGAGGGCGTGTTGCGCTGGTCGAGCGTCGGCTTGAGCGAGCTGGAACTGACCACGACGTTCGTGAAATTGCGCGCCTGGACGTAGCCGAGAACGTCGAACTGCCAGCGCCCGCGGCCGACCAGCCGCAGGCTGGCGTCCTGCCCCTCGCTGCTGCTGTCCGCCCCGGCGAAGCGCAGCGTGCGCTGGTCGCCGAACGCCAGCCCACGCGCCTGCAACTCGATGTCTCCGGTCAGCGGTGCGACGCCGCGCACCTGGACCGACCACGAGTCGTACGCCGCGCGCACGCTCGCCGGCACCCGCTGGTCCGCCGGCGTGGTGTAGAACCCCTCGCCCCGGTCCCGCCGGCCCGAGAGCACCGCGAACCCCGCGCCGAGGTGCGGGGCGATGGTCGCGCTCGCCTCGGTCTCGCCGCGGTCGTTGACCAGCGCCTGCGCGCTCACGGGGCCGAGCGTGTCGGCGTCGGCGCTGGTCAGCTCGATCGTGCCGGCGAGCGCGCCCGAGCCGAACGGCCCCGCCCCGCCGCCGCGGGTCACGCGCGCGCTGGCGAGCCGCTCAGGCGCGATGGCCGGGAACGGGATGTAGCCGAAGAACGGGTCCGCCATCGGCACCCCGACGAGCAGGATCAGCGCCCGGCTCGAGGCATTGCCGCCGAGCGCCCGCAGCGTTACCCCTTGCGCGCTAGGGTTGG
>JBQCFR010000231.1:0-7311 GCA_051958885.1 Tsuneonella sp. | reverse complement strand
TCTTTCATCGCGGCCGCCGCCGCACTCGCGGTCGTCTCGACCGCTGCGATGGCTTCGGTCACGTTCGACAGCACCTCCGGCACCGGCTTCGTCGGCAAGGGCGACATCCAGACTCTCTACGGGTGGAACGACGCGACCCTGCAGAAGAACGCCGCGGGTGTCAGGTTCGCCTACAACGTCGAGGAAACCTATCGCTACGACTGCACCTTCACGATCGTGATCGGGAAGGACAAGACACCGACACCGCAGACGGTGACTCGCGGAAAATCGACGTCTGTGAATGGCTCGGTCGCCTATGAGTCGCGCAAGAACGGTCTCGGCAAGATCACCGGCTTCAATCTGACCGGCTTCGGAGCGACCGTGAGCGACGGGATCGTTCCGGTCGAGGGTGGGTCGTGCCCGGGTGGCCCGCTCAATGATGGGACGATCTCGAACGTGGTACTGCAGAGCAGCACCGGCGGGCTCAGCGTATCGTATGGCGGAGTGAGCTATCCGCTGCCGAACACGCCGGTTCTCTAAGGCTTAGGCATTTCTTGCCATCGAAGGGGCGCGCGTCGGACTTCCCGGCGCGCGCCCCGAGCTTTTGAGGTCGCTTGTGAACCACCGCACCCTGACGGCGTTGCTCCTCGCAATCGTCTCTGCCCCTGCCCTGGCTCAACAAGCATCCGCCGGGCAACCGGACAGCTCGCCCGCAAGCGGGGACATCGTCGTCACTGCCGACCGCGCAATGATCGCCGCGCTGCGCGGCATCGCGCCCGAGCGTGAGTACAGCGAGGAGGAGATCTCCGGCTACGGCTCCTCGACCGTGGGCGAGGTCATCGACGAGGTGCGCGCGGAGAACGGCGACGACGATGTCGTCTTCCTGGTCAACGGCGAGCCGGTCAGCGGAGTCGATGACATCGCCGATTTTCCGGCCGAGGCGGTGCAGCGGCTCGAAATCCTGCCGCGCGGCAGCGGCCAGCGCATCGGCCGCGAAGCCGACCGCCGGGTCTACAACGTCGTGCTCAAGGATCGCCTGCGCAGCCTGGCGCTCACCGCCAGCCGCAAGGTGGCGACGGAAGGCGCGTGGGGCGAGACGAGCGGAGAGGCGATCGGCACCAGCATCGCGGGGCGCGAACGCCTGAATTTCACCCTTCGCGCCCGCGACTCCGACGGGCTGACGGAGGCGGACCGCGGCATCATTCAGCCCTCGCCGCGCGACTCGATCGGAGCTGCCGATTACTACGAACTGATCGACGGGGGCGCGTTCCGCACGCTGCGCTCGCCGGCGAAGAGCTACGAGGCGAGCCTGATCGGGAGCGCGCCGATTAGGCCGTGGCTGACCAGCTCCTATTCGTTCGTCGGCCGGATCAACCGCGGCAATTCGCTGTCGGGCCTGCCGTACGAGCTCTTCCTCCTGCCGGGCACCAGCCCGTTCTCGCCCGGGGGCGCCGATCAGCGCTTGATCCTGTTCGGCGCCGATCCGCTGGTCAACCGGTCCGAAGGGCGCAGCCTCAACGGCAACATGACGCTGAACGCCACCCGCGGCAGCTGGATCGCCAGCCTGACGGGGCAATTTTCATTCAATCACCAGCGCTACGACAACGAGCGCCTCGCGGCGCCTTTCGACTTCGATCCGATTAACGTCCCCGCCGGCCGCAATCCGTTCGTCGATCCGCTTGGCGAGTTCTTCGCCACCCGCTTCGACAGCTCCACGACAGATCAGCGCACCTATCTCGCCAGATTGAATGTCGGCGGGCCGATCTTCCGCCTTCCGGCGGGCGATGTGCGCGTGCGTGCGGCGGTGCAGCAGAGCGGCAGCCGTTCGCACACCGTCAGCAACCAGGCGTTCGGCGCCGGAGACCGAACGGTTACGCGCGCGCTCACCGGCATCGATGGCGGGATCGACATTCCGCTCTTCAGCAGCGAATTCCTGCCGGCGCTGGGGGAGCTGACGGTCAGTCTCGACCGCGGCTACGACTTCGTCGACCGCTATGCCAATCTCAACCGCTCGAGCATTTCCGCCTTGTGGCAGCCCAGCCGGCAGCTGAGCATCACCGCGCTCACCAGCAGCAGCGAAGAGCTGCCCTACCTCGACTTCCTGGCGGGGCCGGTGATCCTCTACCGCAATGTCCGCACGTTCGACTTCCTGACCGGACAGACCGTCGACGCGGCCGTGATCACCGGCGGCAATCCGAACCTGGCTTCCCCGTCGACACGGACCCGCAGACTGTCGATCAACGCCGCCCCGCTGCCGAAATACAACCTGCAGCTCAATTTCGATTACGAGGTCAAGCGGGTGCGCGGCCTGGTGTCCAGCGTCCCCGCCGCCAGCACCCCGGTATTCCTGGCCTTCCCCGATCGCTTTCAGCGCGACGCGGCGGGGCGGCTGGCGACGGTGGATACGCGCGCGGTCAACTTCGACCGCGAGTCGACCAAACAGATCCGCTACGGCCTCAGCTTCTTCCTCCCGCTTGGCCCCTCCCAGCGCAGCGTGGGCGGCGATGGCAATGCGGGGGTCGAGACCCTCAAGCCGATTCCACCCGGCGCGCGGCCGCGGCTGCAGTTCACCGCGTCGGACACGCTGGCCCTCTCCGACTGCATCGTGATCCGCCCCGGGCTTCCGGCGATCGACCTCCTGAAAGGCGGCGCGATCGGCCTCGGCGGCGGGCAGTCGCGGCATCTCGTCAATGGCAGCTTTGCCTTCACTACGGCGAACTTCGGCGTGCGCTTCACCGAGCTCTACCGCAGTGCCTCCAGTTTGCTGGCGGGAACCGCCGCGGCCCCGCAGCTGCTGCGCTTCCGGCCGCTTTCGACCACCAACATGCGCGCGTTCGCCGATCTTGGCCCCCTGTTGCCCGCTGCACCCTGGCTCAAGAACACGCGCCTTTCGTTTTCGATCGAGAACATCGGCAACGCGCGCCAGCGGGTGCTCGACGATACCGGCCGGACCCCGCTGCGCTACCAGGGCGCCTATCGCGACCCCGTCGGCCGGACGGTCGAACTGGAGCTGCGCAAGTCGTTCTGAGGCGGCAGTTAACTTTCGTCAGCGTCAGTTCTGGCCGTCCGACAGATAGCGGCGGCGCTGCTCCCCCACTAGACGCAGAGCCCTCAGAGCCGACCGGTGCGGAGGGTTGCTCGGCTACCCCCCAGTGCTTTCCGCACCGGTCTCTGGATTACGCTAAGGGCAAACATGCTCGAGCCACGGGCGCGCTCCTCTGGTCCGGAGCGCGCCCGATTAGCGTAAAATAAACGAAAACCGTTCATCCCCTTCCTCGCAGCGGCGGCGCTCCCAAGGCGCGGCCGGTAACGAACGGCAGGACATGGCGGTCAAGGGACTTTTTCGGACATTCGGTGGCGGTGAACGCGCGGGCTCTGCGCGAGCAGGCGCGGCCCCCGCGATCGATTCCGCGCAGCTCCTCGAGATCGTCGACGACATCGAACACGCGGGCATCGGCTGGTTCTGGGCGAGCGATCCGGAAAACCGCCTGCTCTACCTGTCACCCTCGGCGGCGGAGAAGATCGGCCGCCCGATCGACGAGCTCGTCGGGCAGCCGCTGGCGGAGCTGTTCGAGACCGATCCCGACAACCCCGACGAACGCTCCGACCGTCCGTTCAAGTGCCAGCTCAACGCCCGCAGCAAGCTCAACGACACGATCGTCCGCTTCGCGTTCGGCAAGGCGCGCGGCGAAGGCCGCCAGACGTGGTGGGAGCTGAGCGCGCATCCCAAGCACGACCGCAGCGGCAATTTCATCGGCTACCGCGGGACGATCGGCGACGTGACGGTCGAATACCAGCGCAAGCTCGAGGATTCCAAGCTCGCCGAGTTCGATTCGCTCACCGGACTCTACAACCGCCACCGGATGAGCCGCCGGCTCGATTCGGTGCTGACCGCCTACAAGGCCGCCGGGCGCGCGTGCGCGCTGATGATGCTGGACCTCGACCGGTTCAAGCAGGTCAACGACACGATGGGCCACCAGGCGGGCGACGACCTGTTGCAACAAGTCGCCGAGCGCCTGCGCAACGTGATCGGCGATCGCGGCGAGATCGGCCGGCTCGGCGGGGACGAGTTCCAGATCATCCTCCCCGATCTCGACGACCGCGGGAAGCTCGGCGAACTGGCGGAAAAAGTCATCCAGATCGTCTCGCAGCCTTACCCCATCGACGACAAGCGCGCGATCATCGGCACCTCGGTGGGCGTCGCGATCGCGCCTTACGATGCGCTCGACGAGGAGGACCTCGTGCGGGCTTCGGACCTCGCGCTCTACGCGGCGAAGAACGGCGGCCGCGGGCAGTTCCGGTTCTACTCGGCCGACCTCAAGGACGAGGAGGAGGAGCGCGCGCTGCTGCTCGACGACTTGCGCGAGGCGCTCGCCGCGGGCGAGCTCGAGCTGCACTATCAGCCGGTCGTCCGCGTCAAGGACAGCATGGTGGTCGGCCTCGAGGCGCTGATGCGGTGGGAGCATCCCGAGCGCGGCCCGGTGAGTCCCGGCCTGTTCATCCCGGTCGCCGAGGACTCCAGCCTGATCAACCAGCTCGGCGAATGGGCGCTGCGCCAGGCGTGCGAGGATGCGCTGCAGTGGCCGGAATCGGTGCGCGTGGCGGTGAACGTCTCGCCGCGCCAATTTACGGCGCAAGGGTTCGCGAGCGTGGTCGCCAACGTGCTGGCCTCCACCGGAATCAATCCCGACCGCCTCGAACTCGAGCTCACCGAATCGGTGTTCATGGGCGATTCCGAAGCGACCGAGGTCACCTTCCGCGCGCTGAAGGATCTCGGCGTCCGCCTCGCGCTCGACGATTTCGGAACCGGTTTTTCCTCGCTCAGCTACTTGCGCTCGGCGCCGTTCGACAAGCTCAAGGTGGACAAGAGCTTTGTCGATTCGTGCACCCAGCAGGACCAGAACAGCGCCAAGATTATCACCGCAATCATCGGCCTGTCGAAGGCGCTCGGGATGGAAACCACCGTCGAGGGCGTCGAGGCGTTCGACCAGCTCGAAGTGGTGCGCGCGCGCGGCGCGGAGCTGATCCAGGGGTGGCTCTATTCGAAGGCGCTGCGGCAAGACGTGATCCTCGAGCGGATCGGTTCGGGCGAGTTCAAGATCGAGCCCAACGGGCCCGAGAAGCACCGTCCCGACCGCCGTTCAATGTTCCGCCGCATCGGTATCATCCACGACGACCATCGCTACGAGGCGGTGATCCGCAACCTCTCCAAAACCGGCGCGGCGATTGAGGGCCTGGTGGGGGTGCCGATCGACACCGCGCTCGTGCTCGATCTCGGCGCAGGGCAGCTCGCCGTCTGCCGGGTGTGCCGGTCGGAGGAAGCGCAAATCGCGGTCGAGTTCGAAACTCCGCTGGTCAACGACGGCGCCGGCGGGTTGTGCACGCGGCACCGCGTCAGTCCTTACGCGATGGCCGCCGCGGGCATGCCGCTGGCGGTGCTGCCGCAAGGCCATTACCCGCATGAGCAGATTCACGGAGCACCCCAGGGCCGCCCGCAGTTCATGCAGGTAACCGTCGGCAGCGGCGGCTGACGCTTTACTCCGCCGCAAGGCCGGCTAAGCCTGTCCGGCATGAGCACAGCACCCTCCTCTCCGGGCTTTGACGACGTCGTCGCCGGCCGCCGTTCGATCCGCGGCTATCTCGATAAGCCGGTGCCGCGCGAGCTGATCGAGGAAGTGCTCGCGCTCGCCATGCGCGCGCCCTCCTCGATGAACACCCAGCCGTGGTACTTCCACGTCGTCACCGGCGAGCCGCTCGACCGCATCCGCCGGGGCAACACCGAGCGCATCCTCGCAGGTGAGCCGGATAGCCGCGAATTCCGCCGCGGCCATCCCTTCGCCGGCGTGCACCGCGAGCGGCAGGTCGCGGTTGCCAAGCAGCTGTTCGGCGCGATGGGCATCGCCCGCGACGACAAGGACGGCCGGCAGGACTGGGTATTGCGCGGCTTTCGCCAGTTCGATGCGCCGGTCTGCGTCATCATCGCCTACGACCGCGAACTTGCCGACAGCGACGACACCGCGTTCGATTGCGGGGCCGTCACCACCGCGCTGGTCAACGCCGCATGGAGCCGGGGCCTCGGGTGCGTGATCAACTCGCAAGGGATCATGCAAAGCCCCGTCGTGCGCGAACATGCGGGGATTCCGGACGACCAGGTGATCATGAAGGCGGTGGCGATGGGCTGGCCCGACGAGAGCTTCCCCGCCAACGCGGTGGTCTCGCATCGCAAGCCGGTGACCGAGGCCGCGCGCTTCGTCGGATTCCCCGATTGACTTGAACGAGCAGGCGGGCGCACCTTCTTCCGCAAAGGAGAGCCGCCATGGCAACCACCGCCCCCGCCCGCCCGATTGCGCTGTCAATCCATCCGCTGACGCCCGCCATCGGCGCCGAGATCCTCGACATCGATCTGGGGGCGGAGGACATCGCGGAGCGCATTCCCGCGATCCGCGCCGCGCTGCTCGAATTCGGCGTCATCTTCTTCCGCGACCAGCACCTCACGCCCGAGCAGCACATCGCCTTTGCGCGCCACTTCGGTGACCTTGAGATTCATCCGGCGACCCCGAAGGACCAGCCCAACCCCGAAATCCTGCGGATCGCGCACGGGCCGGAGAGCAAGGGTCAGGAAAACGCCTGGCATTCGGACGTGACGTGGCGGGAGAAGCCGTCGCTCGGCTCGATCCTGCGCGCGGTCGAGGTGCCCGAGGTCGGCGGCGACACGCTGTTCGCGAACATGCACGTCGCCTACGAGCGGCTGAGCCCGCAGATGACGCGACTGTGCGAAGGGCTGACCGCGGTGCACGACATCGCCCGCGTGTTCGCGCGCCGATTGGGCAAGCGGCCGGAAGAGCTGCACGAGCAGTACCCGCCGATGCGCCACCCGGTCATCCGCACGCATCCCGAATCGGGCAAGCCGGCGATCTACGTCAACACGGCCTTCACCAGCCACATCGAGGGGCTGAGCGAAAAGGAAAGCCGCTGGCTGCTCGATCACCTGTTCGCCACCGCGGCCGATCCCGAAATCCAGTGCCGCTTCCGCTGGCGCCCCGGCTCGATCGCGTTCTGGGACAATCGCCTCTGCCAGCACTTCGCCGCGAGCGACTATTTTCCCGCGAGACGTGTGATGGAGCGCGTCACGATCGCTGGTGACCGGCCCTTCTACCGCGCGGCCGAGTAGCGGCGATCGGCGATTCGCCGGGGCCCCGCGGGGTATCTTTTCGCAAGTCTCGCTCCGCGCTTAAGCATCGCACTTACACAGCTCGGCCTGCAGGTGTTCCAAACCTGCGCCGAACCGCGACAGCATTAATCTGTGCTTCATCCGGCGAGCACGACGCGGGC
>JBQCFR010000230.1:0-9233 GCA_051958885.1 Tsuneonella sp. | reverse complement strand
TCGGTGCCCGAGAGCGAGCTCTGCACCCGCAAGTTGTCGCTGGCGAGCGAGCCGCGCACCATGTTCGCCTCGCCGCCGATGCGCGGATCGTCGGTGGTCCCGCGCAGGCGGATGTCGGCGCTCCATTCGCTGTCGAGTCCCATTCCGTCGACATCGACCCGGCTGATGGCGCGCGCGTTGATCAGGTAGCGCCACGGCGCGTAGACCGCCTGGCTGGGGCGCACGTCGGCGGGCAGGTTGATCTCGCGCGTCTTGACCCGCGGCAGCTTGGCCGCAGCCGCCGCCGTGCCGAGCCGCCAGCTGGCCTTCTCCACCTCGAGCCGGCCGGCGATGGTGCCGCCGAGCCCGTCCGACACGATCCGCATCGGCCCGGTGACCGTGGCGCTGAGCCCGTTCGCGTTGAGCAGCAGCGCGTCCCGCGCAGCGAGGCGGATGTCGAGCTGCGGCCCGCGGCCGAGCCCCATGTTCTGCAGGTTCACCGTCCCGCTGCCGACCACCGCCCCGCCGTTCGAAGCCGTGCCGCGGAAACTCGTCAGCCGCAGCTCGGAACCGGAGAACGTGCCGCGCGCCGCCACGTTGCGCAGGTCGGTGCCCGAGAGCGAGCTCTGCACCCGCAAGTTGTCGCTGGCGAGCGAGCCGCGCACTTGCGGCGAGCCGAGCGAGCCGGTCACGTCGGCCGCCACCGACAGCGGACCGGTGAGATCGAAGGCGTCGATCGCCGCGAGCCGCCAGAGCCCTTCGGCCGGGCCCGAATAGCGCAGCTGCGCGAACAGCCGGCCGGCCTGCAGCCGCTCGAACAGCGGACCCGACGCGGGCAAACCGGAGATCAGCCCCTGCAGCCGCCCGCGCCGCTGCGCGCCCTCGTCCACCACCGCGCGCGTCTCCAGTCGGTCGGCGGTCAGCCGCAGCACCAGCGCGATGTCGACCGGCTTCGACGACAGCACGAGACCCGAACGAGTCAGCCCCACGATCTTGACCCGCGCGTCGCCGATCGGAACCCCGCCCGCGCCCGTGCTGAAATCGACCAGGCCGGAGATCTTCCCGCCCAGCCCCAGGTCGGTGAAGATGTCGACCAGCGACAGCGGCATGTCCGACAGCTGGAGGTGCATCACCGTCCTGCCGCCGCCCAGCTCGCCGCTGGTGATGAGCGCGCCGCCAGCGAAGTTGAGCTGGGTCGGCTGCAGTTGCCAGCCGCCGTCCGCCTGCTTGATGAGCACCGCGCGGCGCGGCATGGTGATCCGCCGGCCGGCGTAGTCGCCCTGCGCGGCGACCGCGATCCGGTTGCCGGCGAACTGGGCGTTGAGCTGCAGGTTGAACCGGCTCCCGCGCCGGCCGGCGACGGAGGCGGTCACCGTGCCGCGCCCGTCCTGCATGTCCGCCCGCGCGGCGAGCTTGCCGATGAACAGGCTGCCGTAGCTGATGCCTTGCGCCTGGACATCGCCGGTGATCGTGCTGTGGCCGTCCTTGAGCAGCCCGCTGACGTGGATGTCCGCCTGCGCGATCGAGATCGGCGTCGCGCCGCCGAAGTGCGCGTCGCGGGCGACGATGTCCGCATCGAACCCCTGCCCGCCCCCGCGCGGGCTGAGCAGGATCGTCCCGTCGAGCCCGCCGCCCGCGAGCTTGAGCCGCCCGTCGATGCCGGCGCTGCCGAGCGTCAGCTCGCCGCTCACCGCGGTCTTCCAGATGTTGAGGTGGTCGATCGCGATCCGCGTCGGCCCGCCGGCGGGCGCGTAGAGGTTGAGCAGCCCGTCGAACTCGCCGAGCATCGATCCGCCGCTCGTCGCGATGCGGAAGCCGTCCTTGGTCGGCGAGATCGCGACGCGCACGTCGGTCAGGCCGGCGGCGGGCAGCGGATGGGCGAACACCAGCACGGCTTCCGGCCCGGCGGGGGTGAGCGAGCCTTCGCCGATGAACGGACCGTAGTCGACGTGCCGGCCGCGCCCGGCGATCGTCGTCCGGCCCGGCCGGATCGCGCCGTCGAGCGCCAGCGTCAGCTTGGGCGCGCGGACCATCACTCCGCGGAAGTCGAGCGGCGCGTTCGCCCCCATTGTCACGCCCCCGCTGAAGCGGATCGGCTGCCCCGCGAGGTTCGCCAGCGTGGCGTTGCTCACGTGCGTTACGCGGCCCGTGACATCGGCGCGCAATGTCCACGGCGCGCCGCCGGTGGTGAAGACGATCTTCGCCCCGCCATCGAGTGTGCCGACGTTCTGCAACTTGAGCCCGTTGACCGCCACCGGTCCGGTGAGGCGATAGGCGCCCTTGGCGAGATCGCCGGCCAGCGCGAGTTGGGCGGTGGCGCCGGGGAACACGAGCCGGAGCGCCTCGGAGGAGAGCGAGTTGCCTGCGAGGACGATGGTGCCGCGCACGCTGCCGTTCACCAGCCGCGGGTCGATCAGCGCGGTCCCCGTGATCACTCGCTGCACGCTGGCATCGAGCGGCAGGACCCAGCGGCTGCCGTTGTACGTCGCGACGCCTCGCTGGTCGACACCGACGAGCTGCGTCGTGCCGGTGACGAATCTCGCTACCCTGACGCGGTGATCGATGGTGAGCGCACGCATGGGCCCGTTGGCGGTCGCGGTGATCTGCGCGCCCTCGATCCGGGTGGCGGGGCCGAAGATTCCGGGATCGGTGAGCCGGGCGGAAAGCTGCAGGCCGCTGACCGCGTTGTTGCCGAGATCGACGGTGCCGTTCGTCGCCGCACGCAGGCCCTGGCCGACCACCGTGGCGTCACCCTTGAGGACGCTGTTCACCAGCGTGCCAGTGGCCTTCAGCGACACGGCCTTGCCGGCGAGCCGCCCGGGCAATCCCGCGATCAGGTCGCCGGGATAGACTTGCCCGGCAATCCCGTACTGCCCCGCCTTGTTGCTGAGCAGGAATGCGGCGAACTTGTCCTGGTCGCGCGCGACATAGAGATAGCCGCGCCAGTCCTTCCAGGTGCCCTTGCCGTTGACGATCGCATGATAGCCGCTCGTGGCGCCGATCATGCCGGCGATCACGCCGCCCTTCGGGGCGAGATAATCGAGGCCGATGTCGAACTTGTCGCGGTCGGGCTCGGCATCGATCAGCGCGTGCAGGCGGTCGAACTCGCCGAGCCGCCCGTCGGCCTTGAGCAGCACGCGCCCGTCGCGCACGTCGGCCTTGGCGAGCAGGTTGACCTTGTGCGCCTCGGGCCCCGCGATGCCGGGCGCGACGGTCAGGTTCTCGATCTGGAAACGGTCGACGCGGATCTCGAAGTTGGGCAGGATCGGCGCATTCGGGTTGCCCGGATTGAGCTTGGGCACGCGCAGCAGCGTGCCGCGGTGCGTGACAAGGTTGCGCACGTCGAGCCCGCGGGTCAGCCAGCTCGTCGGCCGCCAGTCGAGGTTCACCAGCGGGACCTGCAGGAACGGCCCCGTGGGATCGGACAGGACGACATCGTGCAGCTTCGCCGTGCCGTAGATGGTGCCCTCGATCCGGCCGATGCTGATCTTGAGCCCCGAAGCGGGCGCGATCTTGGCGATCTGGTCGGTGATGAACCGCTGCCCGATCGGGCTGTTGAGCACGGCCAGCGCGGCCACCAGCAGCAGCACCAGGCCGAGCAGGCCGCCGAGCAGCCACTTGGCCGCGCGGCGCACGCTACGGCGTTGCCGCGGCGGCGTCTCGGGAGGCGCGTCGTCCTGCAGCGTGACCTCGTCCGCCATCAGAACGCCTGGCCCAGCGAGACGTAGACCGCGATGCGGCTGTCGTTCGGCCCTGGATTGATCGGGGTGGCGACGTCGAGCCGAAGCGGGCCGAACCCGGTCTGGTAGCGCACGCCGATGCCGGCGCCGAAGCGGACCACGTCGAAGTCGGGCGTCACGCTCTGGCTGACGGTGCCGGCGTCGAGGAATGGCACGACCGACAGCGCACCGCCGAGCCAGCCGGTGCGGATGCGCGCTTCGATCGAGCCTTCGACCAGCGAGCGGCCGCCGGTCGGATCGCCGTTGGCGTCGACCGGGCCTATCTTCTGGTAGCCGTAGCCGCGCACCGAGCCGCCGCCGCCCGAATAGAGCCGGCGCGAGGGGGCGATGTTGGTCAGCGCGGTGCCCGGAATCGCCCCCACGCGCACCCGGCCGGCGACGACGATGCGGTCGTTGACCGGCTGGTAGTAGGACGCATCGACCTGGCTGCGGACGTAGAAGCTCTCCATCCCGTTGCTGCGCGAGACTTCGGGCGAAACCCGCGCGCCGACGCGGAAGCCGTGGTGCGGATCGAGCAGGTCATCGGTCGTGTCGAGCAGCGCATAGAGCGGGATCGCGCCGACGAAGTAGGTCGTGCGCGGCTGGACGACGCCGCTGATCGGCGCCGGCCGCTCGTCGGTCGCCACTGCCTCGAGTCCGATGGAATAGCTGATCGGCTTCTGGAACAGCAGCGTCGAGGTGCGCTCGTACGTGCCGATCAGCGAGGCGGTGTTGGCGTCGTAGACATCGTTGCGGATGGTCGAGGCGAACGCGTCGATCGTCAGCACCTTGTCGCGCCCGCCGAAGTTGTTCTTGCGGAAGGTGACCCCGGCGAGCTGCTCCTGGGTGCCGGCAATACCGCGGACCTTGAGCGAGCCTTCGGGGGGGAACAGGTTGCGATGCTCCCAGCTCGCCTCGACCCGGAAACCCTCGTTGGTGCCGTAGCCGATCGCGCCGGCGATGGTGCGCAGCTTGGCCTTGCGCATCTCGACATCGAGTTCGACCGTCCCCGGCTGGTCGCCGGCTGGCGGGGCGACTTCCTTCGGCGTGACCGTGACCGAGGATACCAGCCCGGTGGCGACGATCGCGCGGCGCAAGTCGAACTGCAGGCTGCGCTGGTAAATGTCGCCGGGATCGAACCGGGCGATCGATGCCAGGTGCTTGCCCGACATGAATTTGGGCAGGTTGCTGGTGACCCCGCCGAAGACATACTTGCCGCCCGGGGTGACGGCCATCGTCAGGTCGCCTTCGGTGCGCGCGTGGTCGACCAGCAGTTCGGGCGCGTCGATCTTGGCGAAAGCGTAGCCGGTCTCGCCCAGCATGCGGTCGAGATCGGCCTGCTCTTCGACGATCTTGTCGTTCGACATCGGGTCACCGGAGCGGATTTCGAACGAATCCCGCAGCGCCGGATAGTCGCGCGCGGCGCTCAGCTGGCCGAGGTCCACCGCGCCGAAGCGGTAATGCGGGCCGGGGATGATGTCGAAGCGCACCGAGGGCTGCGCGCTGGCGCTCTCCTGCCCTGGCTGGATGCCGCCGATGGTGCGGATGATCTGCGCATCGTAGTACCCGTAGATCCGCAGCATCGTGTCGAGCAGCGCCTGGTCCGCCTTGGCGCGCGCGGCGAGCTGCGCGACGTTGTCGTTGCTGGTGTCGTATTCCTCGATCGCGGAGAGGCCCTTGAACCGGGCGGCAAACTCTTCCTGCTCGGGAAACTGCTTCAGGTCGGCGGGGAAGCCGAGCGAGAGCTCGTCGCTGATCTTGACCACCTGGGCGTCGAGCAGCGCCGCGGTCTGGCTATCCTCGATGTCGGCGAACTGCGGCAGATCGGGATCGGGCGTGAGCGGCGCGAGCTGCGGCAGCTGTAGCTCGTCGGGCCACGGCACGGTGATCGCCGGGAGCTCGGCGAGCGGCGAGTTGGGGTCGATCTGCGGCGCCTCCGTACTCGGTTCCACGGCGCCCTGCTGAGCCCACGTCTCGGGATCCTGCACCGCCGATTCGGGGATCAGGTCTTCGAGCTTCGGAGGCGGCTGCGTGCTCTGCGCATGGGCGGCGCAGGGGCCGGCGAGCGCCAGCGCGGCGATCAATGTCTTGAGGTTATTCGACCGTTCGGCCCTGGGGCAGCGATCCGTCCTTGGCAGGGCTGGCGGTGCTGATGGGAGAGCGCCGGGCTTGCACGGCGCGGCCGATGAGCCGGTCCTGCTCACCGCGTTCGATGCGGCGCCAGCCGTCGCGGGTGAGCCGTTCGAGCGGGCGGAAGCGGACTTTGTACTGCATCCGCTCGGAGCCTTCGACCCAGTAGCCGAGGTAGACGTACGGCAGCCCTTCGGCGGCAGCCCGCCGAATGTGGTCGAGGATGATATAGTTGCCAAGCCCGGACCGCGCCTCATGTTCCGGGTCGTAGAAACTGTAGATCATCGACAACCCGTCGCCCTGCCGATCGGTGAGACACGCGCCGACCAGGCGGCCGGGCCTCATCCCGTCAGCGGGCTCCCTGTATTCAACCACATAACTGGATACGGGCGTGTGTTCCACCATATCCGCAAAATCGATCTCGTCCATCGCCGCCATCCCGCCGCCGGGATGGCGCACGCCGAGGTAGCGCTGCAGCAGCTCGAACTGCTCGGCGGTGGCCCACGGGCGGCATTCGGTGGCGACGAGCCCCCCGTTACGCTTGAGGTTGCGCTTCTGCGTGGACGACGCCTCGAACTCCTGCGTGACCACGCGCACCGACACGCACGCCTGGCAGTCGAGGCAGCTTGGGCGGTAAGCGACGGTTTGGCTGCGGCGGAACCCGATCCGGCCGAGCGCTTCGTTGAGCTGATCGGCGTGCGGACCCTTGAGCTCGGTGAACACCTTCCGCTCGCTCCGCCCCGGCAGATAGGGGCACGGCGCGGGGCTCGTGACGAAGAAGCGGGGAAAGCGGATGGGAGCCGTCACGGCGCTTGCTCTGGTCCTCTCGGGCGGATTGCGATCGCTGACGAGACTATGCCCGCGGCGGGCCGCCGGTAAAAGACCCTTAACTATAAATCGTGGTTACGGAAGGGTTAGTTTGCACAGTTGCCGGGAAGTTGCCGGCGGCCCGGAAGGTCAGTCGAAGGCCCGCACGGTGGCGCGTTTCAGGCAGCGATCCGCGATCGAGTAGTAGAGCCGGATCATCCCGTCGTCATCCACCAGGCACGAGGCGGCAAAGCCGATGTCGGTGGCGCTGCGCAGGTCTTCAGGGGGCGGGATGATCAGCGGCTCGATGCAGCGGTCGGTCACTTGCGTGTAGTTGGGATCGAACGTGATCCAGCCGATCCGCCAGCGCGCGTCTTCTGTCGCGCCGTTGTAGAACATCACCGGATCGCGGCCCTTCTCGGCGACGATCGGCCCGGTCGATAGATGCCAGTTGTCCCACTTGTTCTCGCGGATGCCGAAGGGGTCCTCGACCGGCTCCCACGGCCCGTCCGGCCCCTGCCCGGTGGCCATGCCGATCCGCGACGCGCGGTCGCGGGCGTATTCGAAGAACAGGCGGTAGGTCCCGTCGGCGGCCTGGGCGATGGTCGCTTCCTTGATGTTGCCCTCGCCCTCGGGCGCCTGGAGCGCGACGCGGAACTTGCCCAGGCAGTCCATCGACGGCCCGCGCGCGACCAGCAGCGAACCCTGCTCGCGCTTGCCGTCGACCCCGGTGAAATAAACCAGCATGTTGCCTTCGTCGCCCACCACTACGGTCGGGTCCTCGACCCCCCCGGCATCGACGAAATCGGGACCGGGACTGATCGCCGGCTCGGTCCGCACTTTGAAATTCAGCCGATCGGTCGAATCGGCGCAGTAGATCACCCCTGTCGGATCATCCGGCCCCAGCGGACGCGGCAGCACCCGCACGAGCATGTGGCATTGACCGTGATCGGTCCAGACATAGGGGCTCATGAGGTCGTGCCCCGCGAGCGGCCCGCCATCCCCCGCGAGATCGAGCGTGACGTCGTCAATCGCCTCGACCGCGAAGTCCGCCATGCTCAGGCGCCCTGCGCGACGGTAAGCGACAGCGCGCCGTCAATCGTCACGGTGGTGCCGGTGATGTAGTCGGCGGCGGGCGAGAGGAGATAGCGCACCAGATCGGCGACCTCTTCGGGCCGCCCCGCCCGGCCCCAGGGGATCGCCGCCTCCTTGCGCTGCAACTCGGCCGGGTGGTCGATCGCCGACTGGTTCATCGGCGTGAGAATCATTCCCGGCACCACTCCGTTGACCGCGATCGCCTGCGGCGCCAGCTCGAGCGCCAGCGTCGCGGTCAGCTGCGCGAGCCCGCCCTTGGCGGAATCGTAATCGACCCCGCCGGGCCGCGGGGCGCTCTCGTGGATCGACGAGATGTTGACGATGCGTCCCCCGCCCCCGCCGGCGCGCTCGATCCCGCGGACGAACCGGCGGCAGGTGAGGAATGGGCCGTAGAGATCAGCGTGGAGGACGCGGTCGAACAGCGCCAGCTCCATCTTGGCGATGGGGATGCCGCTCATGTTGAGGCCGGCCGAATTGACCAGCCAGCGAACTGTCCCGAACGCGCCTTCCGCGCTATCGAACAGCCGCGCGACCTGGTCTTCCTTGCCGACGTCGCACTGGACCGCGAGCCCGCGCCCGCCGGCGGCCTCGATCGCCTTCACCGTGTCGGAGGCGGCGCTGGCATCGGCGAAGTAGGTGATCGCGACCGCCGCGCCGGCCTGCCCGAGCGCGATGGCGCAGGCGCGGCCGATACCCGATTCTCCTCCGGTGACGATCGCAACCGCGCTGGCTGTTCCCATGCCATCGCAAATGCGCGAGCGGGCGAAAGGTTGCGGGGCTACTCCAGTTCGACGAAGCTGACCGAGTAGCCCTTGTCCTGCAGCGCGGTCACCAGCCCGTTGATCTGATCGTGATCGCGCGCCTCGCACTCGATATCGGTGATGAGGCCCTTGGCAGGCAACGTGGTGAAGATGCGCTGGTGGTAGATCTCGATGATGTTGACGTTGTGCGCGTCGAATTCGCGCATGACCTTGTAGAGCGCGCCGGGGCGGTCCTGCAGCGTGACGCGCAGCCGCGCGAGCCGGCCCGAGCGCGCGAGGTCGCGCAGCAGCACATTGGCGAGCAGCCGGGTGTCGATGTTGCCGCCGCACAGCACCAGGCCGATCTTGCGCCCGGCGAAGCGCTCCGGATAGCTCATCACCGCCGCCAGACCCGCCGCGCCGGCGCCCTCGACCACGGTCTTTTCGATCTGCAGCAGCAGCGAGACCGCGCGTTCCAGCGCTTCCTCGGTCACGAGGAGAATGTCGTCGACCCGCTCGCCGATCACTGCCGCGGTGAACTCGCCCGGCTCCTTGACCGCGATGCCTTCGGCGAGCGTATCGCCGCCGCACGGGCGGTGCGCGCCCTTGATCCGGTTGTACATCGACGGGTAGAGCGCCGCCTCGACGCCGATCACCTCGATGGCACGGTCCTGCGCCTTGGCGACGGTGGACATCCCGCTGATCAGGCCGCCCCCGCCGATCGGCACGACAAGGCAGTCGATCTCGGGCGCATCCTCGAGCA
>JBQCFR010000229.1:0-4698 GCA_051958885.1 Tsuneonella sp. | reverse complement strand
CCCAGCGGCCCGGTCCCGCGCGGCAGGCTGGAGAGGTTCTCGATCCCCTCGATCACCCGCCCGACGAGCGCGATGTTGCGATCGAGCTGGCGCGGCGCGTGGCCGATCACCGTGTAAAGCTCCGCGCCCGTGCCCGCGTCGGGCGAATAGTTCCGCCCCACCCCGACCATGCCGTAGCAGTGGACGGGCCAAGCATTATCGGCGTTCCACGCGATCGGCCAGCCTTGGAAGTAGCCGTGGTGGGGCGCGTAGGATTCCCTCGCGGTCTTGAGCCACATCGTCTCGCCGCGTCGCCGTTCGGACACGTAATCGGCCTCGGACGTCGCGGAAAGTTCCGTCGGCAGCGGCCGCGCCTTGGCCGGGTCCTCGCCGTCGGGGTCGCCCCACTGGACGACGTAGTTGTCCTGCACCCGCACGATCGCGAGCCCGTCCCACCAGTGCGCTTTCGCCAGCGAGCGGATATTCGCCACCCACGGCTGACTGAACGGCGGCGGCATGAGCTGGATCACCACCCGCCGCTCCTTGCCAGAGTCCGAAGGCGCGAGGGTCATCACCAGCAGATTCTCAGGCGCGATGCGCACCCATTCGGCCGGTGCGGCCTGCGCGACGATCTCGGTCGGGCTCGGCGCACCTTGCGGGGCGGCGTCCTGCGCGAGAACGGGAGCGGCGAGCAGAGCGGCGGCGAGGGCGAGGGGCTTGATCATGCCTCGCGTTGTGCCACGATCCTCCCTCAGCACAAACACCGCTCATCCTGAGCTTGTCGAAGGATGCCCGCGCCGCGCCAGCGTGCTTCGACAAGCTCAGCACGAGCGGAAGGAATTTGACGGATGGAAACCAAGTCCGCTCATCCTGAGCCTGTCGAAGGATGACTGGGCCGGCCCTTCCGACGAGCTCAGTCCGCCGCGTCCTCCAGCGCGTGCATGTCCGCGTCCGACAGCCCGAAGTGATGCCCGACCTCGTGGATCACCACGTGCGCGACGAGCCTCTCGAGCGACACGTCGCCGCGCTCGGCCCACTCGTCGAGGATCGGCCCGCGGAACAGCCGGATGCGGTCGGGCAGCGTGCCCGACTGCGCGATGCTCTTGAGGTGCAGCGGCACGCCCTCGTAGATGCCCGAGAGCTGCCACGGCTCGTCGAGCCCGACCGAGGCGAGCGTCTCCGTGTCGGCGAATTCCTCGACCCGAAACACCACGTCGGCGAGGTGCCGCGCGAACTGTTCGGGCAGCCCCGCCAGCGCCCGCCGCCCCATCGTCTCGATCTCCGCCGCTTCCGGCGCGCGTCCGAATATCCGTATCATGCCCGCCGAGCTAGGCAGCCGCGCCGCGAACCGCAATCGCCGATCCGCTCGCCTTGCGCGCCGAGGCGCACCCCGCTAGGGCGCGCGGCCTGTCCAGTGCATGCGGAGCGGTGGCCGAGTGGTCGGAGTCGCAGCGCAGCGGAGACGGCGCCGCAGGCGTCAACGCGCTCGCCTTGCACCGCGCGGCGCACCCGGCTAGGGCGCGCGGCCTGTCCAGTGCATGCGGAGCGGTGGCCGAGTGGTCGAAGGCGCTCGCCTGGAAAGTGAGTATACGGCAAAACCGTATCGAGGGTTCGAATCCCTCCCGCTCCGCCACCTATGACTGATTTTGCTTGGGCTTTTTTTTGCGTTTCGGCCTAGCCGCTCCCGTTGCTTTGTAGATCATCGACGCCTTCGTACGGCGAAGGGAGTGCGTGCCGTACTCGGCTCGTCGAAGACCGATCGCTGTGACCCACTCATCGACCATCCGAGCATATTGCCTTGTGCTCATGTGGTTTGCGCGGTCGACGCGGCTGGGGAACGCATGCTCGTCAAGCGATCCACCGCGACGCTCCAAGCAGGCAAGCATGCTGGCACGGACATCGCTGGTCAGCTCGAATTGGACAGGTCGACCGGTCTTCTGCTGAATCACGATCGCCCGTGTGCGAACCTCTTCGCCAGCAACGAGGTCGCCGATCCTGATCTTCACCAGGTCACATCCGCGAAGCTTGCTGTCGATTGCAAGGTCGAACAGTGCCCGATCCCGTATCCTCCCCTCTCGATCGAGAAAGAAGCGGATCGCCCAGATCTGCTTCTGCGTCAGTGGTCGCTTGATCCCCACGGTCTTGCCAGCATTCCAAGGTACCCGCGCTTGCACCGAAGGATCGTATTGAGAGTAGCCCATGACGTTTCTCCGTGGCCTGGATGGCCGCAGGAGAAACGGAGCTGCCGGTCGGATCCTGGGCCGACAGCTGACAGGCAGATCTTGGCGCTAAGAGCGCTAAGCTGCCGTTCGTAAGGTCGCCATGTCGGCTTCCCCGCGACTCGACGCAGCCTCAGGCACCCCGCGCCTTGGCCCGTGGCTCCGGTGAGCCCCTTAGGTAACGTGCGGTAGGGACTACTCCCAGATGCCTCGCGCGCACGGTTCGTCCTAAGGACGGCCTCACGGGGACAGCGCGGCAACATAAAACTGCGTCTTATCAAAGCTTGCGGTTGTCGATGGGATAAGCCTAGCTGGAAGGCGGCCCGCTCGTTGCGCCCACCCGATAGCGCGCTGATGAGTGATGCATCGGCCGCGCACGATCGAGTTTAACGAGGTAATAATGGAAGCAGTACTCGGCCGCATTGGAATCTGGTTCGGTGTGCTACTGCTTGCCATAGCCGGCATCGCGATGGCGCGCGACGCCGGCTACGCCGCAAGCATGACGATCGTCGCGGTCGTCGCGTTCGTCTTCCTCTGTGCGACGGCGGCACGGTTCGATCCGCTGGCCAGGGCGCAGAGCATTTTCCGCATGCCTACCGATCCCTCGCGCTACGATGACGATCCGGTGCGCTGGGGCGTAGTCGCGACCGTGTTCTGGGGCGTTGTTGGTTTCTCGGTCGGCCTCATCATCGCGCTGCAGCTCGCGTTCCCGGCGCTCAACATCGAACCCTATTACAACTTCGGCCGCCTGCGCCCGTTGCACACCTCGGGCGTGGTGTTCGCGTTCGGCGGCAACATCCTGATCGCCTCGAGCTTCTACGTGGTGCAGCGCACCTGCCGCGCGCGGCTCGCGTTCCCGTCGCTCGCACGGTTCGTGTTCTGGGGCTACCAGATGTTCATCGTGCTGGCCGCGGTTGGGTACCTCTACGGGGTCACTCAGTCGCGCGAGTACGCCGAGCCCGAGTGGTACGTCGACTTGTGGCTGACGATCGTCTGGGTCGCCTATTTCATCGTCTTCGTGGGCACTCTCGCCAGGCGGACCGAGCCGCACATCTACGTCGCGAACTGGTTCTACCTGAGCTTCATCATCACCATCGCGATGCTGCATATCGTCAACAACCTGGCGATCCCGGTGTCGATCTGGGGCTCGCGCTCGTATTCGGCGTTCGCGGGCGTGCAGGATGCGCTGGTCCAGTGGTGGTACGGACACAATGCGGTCGCGTTCTTCCTGACCGTGCCGTTCCTCGCGATGATGTACTACTTCGTGCCCAAGCAGGCGCAGCGGCCGATTTACTCCTATCGCCTGTCGATCCTGCACTTCTGGTCGCTGATCTTCCTCTACATCTGGGCGGGGCCGCACCACCTTCCCTCCCCCGCGCTGCCCGACTGGGCGCAGACGCTCGGCATGGTGTTCTCGGTCGTGCTGTGGATGCCGAGCTGGGGCGGCATGATCAACGGCCTGATGACGCTGAACGGCGCGTGGGACAAAGTCCGCACCGATCCGATCATCCGCATGATGGTGATCGCGCTCGCGTTCTACGGCATGGCGACCTTCGAAGGCCCGATGCTGAGCATCAAGGCAGTCAACTCGCTGTCGCACTATACGGACTGGACCATCGGCCACGTTCACGCGGGCGCGCTCGGGTGGAACGGAATGATCACCTTCGCGGTGGTCTATTACCTCACCCCGCGGCTGTGGAAGCGTGAGCGGCTCTATTCGCTGCGGATGGTCAACTGGCACTTCTGGCTCGCGACGTTGGGAATCGTGTTCTACGCCGCCTCGATGTGGGTGTCGGGGATCACCCAGGGCCTGATGTGGCGCGAGTACGGGTCCGACGGCTACCTGGTGAACACGTTCGCCGACACAGTCGCCGCGCTCCACCCGCTGTTCGTCATGCGTGCCTTCGGCGGCCTGCTCTATCTTACGGGCGGGGTGCTCATGGTGATCAACGTCTGGCGCACGATCAACGGCGAGCAGCGCGCGGAAGCGCCGATGAGCGACGCCCCGTACGACCCGCAAGCCGATCGCCCCATCGTCGCCGTTCCGGCCGAATAGAGAACCCGCGTCATGTTGAACGTCGCCCAGCGCCACAAGAAGCTCGAACGCAACATCACCCTGCTCGCCTCGTTCGCGTTCATCGCGGTGGTGATCGGCGGGGTGGTGGAGATCGCCCCCCTGTTCTGGATCGACAACACGATCGAGAAAGTCGACGGCATGCGCCCCTATACCCCGCTCGAGCAGGCGGGCCGCGACATCTATGTGCGCGAGGGCTGCTACACCTGCCACAGCCAGATGATCCGCCCGTTCCGCGACGAGGTGGAACGGTACGGCCACTACAGTCTCGCCGCCGAGAGCATGTACGATCATCCGTTCCAGTGGGGTTCGAAGCGTACCGGCCCGGACCTCGCCCGCGTCGGCAATCGCTACTCCGACGAGTGGCACGTGCAGCACCTCGTCAGCCCGCGCTCGGTCGTGCCCGAAAGCGTCATGCCGACATAC
>JBQCFR010000228.1:0-4214 GCA_051958885.1 Tsuneonella sp. | reverse complement strand
CGTGCGCCATTTCACCCCGTCCGGGAGCGCGTGGATCGGCCCGAACAGCCAGCCCGCCGGCTGTCCGTCCGGCGCGGTGATCGTCCACAGCGCCGGCTTGGGCAGCGGCAGCTCGGGCTGCTTGTCGGAGTGCCCACAGCTCGCCAGCGCCAGCGCGCCGAGAACCGCCACCAGCACGCGGATCACGGCAGGCGGTCCACCGCGATGCCCTTGGCCGCGAGATCCTGCTGCACGCTGTTCTTGCCGGCGAGGTGCCCGGCGCCCACCGCCACGAACACGGTCCCGGGCTGATTGAGCCGGTTCGCGATCCAGTCCGCCCAGTTGCGGTTGCGCTGGTAGAGCAGCTTGTCCGCCAGATCGGCGTCGGTCAGGCCTTCGTTCATCAGCTCGGCGAGCTTGTCCGCATCGCCCTTCATCCATTCGGCGACCATCTTGTCGAGCATCGCCTTGATGTCCTCGTTGCCGTCGATGACCTCCATCAGATAGCGCACCTGGGCGTCCCTGGAGAGCGAATCGAAGATCGACAGCTGGTATTCGACCGTTTCGAGCGAGGCGCGCTGCTTGGCCGGCCCTGCGTCGCCGCCCAGCACCTTGTCGACCCCCGCGCTGGTTGCATAGCCCTGCTTCACCAGCGGCAGCATGGTCATCATCATCGCCGCGTACCACGGTTCGAAGCGGTCGAACATTTCGGGCTTGAGGCCAAGCCTGGTCACCGCCGCCTCGTACTTCGCGCGCTGTTCGCTCGTGAGCATGTCGCGCAAGGATTCGCCCGCCGGCAGCATGCCCTTGGCCATGACCTCCTGCTGCATGGTTTTCGCCGTGTCGGCGTTGAGCTCGACTTCGGTCACCAGCGTGTCGGACTTGGCGAGCGCATCGGCGATCGCGGGACGCATCCACTGGGTCTCCGGCGGCAGCGCGTGGATCGTGCCGAACAGGTAGATCGTGGTGTCGGCATCGGCGACTTTCCACAGCGCAGGCCCGGCCCGCGGAGTGGGCGCCGCCGCTACCGGAGCGATTGGCGGAGCGGGGGCGGCGCAGGCCTGCAGACCCGCGGCAAGCAGCACCGCCAGCCGGCGGGGAAAACGAAACGTGATCATGGTACTCCTTCGCTCCGGCGATCTACCGCTCGAAAGATGAACGCGGCCTCACCGTTCGCCAGCGCCGTCGTCGAAAATCTCTTCGAGGGGAAGGGCGAACAGCCTAGCGATGCGGAAGGCGAGCCCAAGCGAGGGGTCGTGCTTGCCGGTCTCGATCGCGTTCACCGCCTGGCGCGACACGTCGAGGTGCTGGGCGAGGTCCGCCTGGCTCCAGTCGCGCATCGCGCGCAGCACCTTCAGCCGGTTGTTCATCGCTCGCCCCGCAGGCGCTCGACGTGGAAGCCGACGAAGAAGGCGAGCATCGCGATCAGCGCCGTCCAGTCGATCGGCCACTGCCGCGCCGCGTGCGGGTTGCCGATCCCGGCCAGCAGCTCGCGGCTGAACGGGCCGCAGAGGAACCACACCACCAGCGCGACGAACGCCCACGAGGTGCCCGCGGCCCATAGCCGCTCGTAATACTCGTCGCGCAGCTTGCGCATCAGCAGCAGCACGAGGCTGACGATCGCCAGGCCGATCGGCAGGCCCTGGAAGAAGTCGGGCCACGCCAGCAGCCGGGCGAGCAGCATCAGCACCGTGGCGACCAGTCCGAGATAGGATGCGGTGAGGTAAATGCGCGCGCGGCGCTGCGCCGGGGTCTCGTCGCGATGCATGAACAGCAGTCCCACGGGTCATCTCCTTTGGGCGGGTGTCAGGTATGCATGACTAAATGTCGTGATTCGCTGTCTGTGTCAAGATTGCCTGACATATTGTCGGGTGTGCGTGTCCTCCGCAGGCGAGCCGCCGATTGACGCTGGCCCGCCGGTTCGCCATGGGCGCGGGCGATGCAGCGCGATCCCGCCCGCAGCTTTCAGGACATGATCCTGGTGCTCCACGATTTCTGGAGCGCGAACGGCTGCCTGATCCTCCAGCCTTACGACATGCGGATGGGCGCGGGCACGTTTCACACCGCCACCACCTTGCGCGCGCTCGGGCCGGAGCCGTGGAACGCCGCGTTCGTCCAGCCCTGCCGCCGCCCGACCGACGGCCGTTACGGCGAGAACCCCAACCGGCTGCAGCACTATTACCAGTACCAGGTGATCCTCAAGCCGAGCCCGCCCGACCTGCAGGAGCTCTATTTACAGAGCCTGCGCGCGATCGGCGTCGACCCGCTCAAGCACGACATCCGCTTCGTCGAGGACGACTGGGAAAGCCCCACATTGGGCGCTTGGGGGCTCGGCTGGGAAGTCTGGTGCGACGGGATGGAGGTGACCCAGTTCACCTACTTCCAGCAGATGGGCGGGTTCGATTGCAAGCCGGTCGCCGGCGAGCTGACCTACGGCCTCGAGCGCCTCGCGATGTACATCCAGGGCGTCGACAACGTCTACGACCTCGATTTCGACGGACGCGGCTACACCTACGGCCAGGTGTTCCTCGAGAACGAGCGGCAGATGTCGAAGTGGAACTTCGAGGTCGCCGACACCCCGGCGCTGTTCGACCTGTTCGCCAAGGCCGAGGCCGAATGCCGCAATGCTTTGGCGCACGACGTGCCGATCGCCGCGTACGAGCAGGCGATCGAGGCGAGCCACGTGTTCAACCTGCTCCAGGCGCGCGGCGTCATCAGCGTGCAGGAGCGCGCGAGCTACATGAGCCGCGTCCGCGACCTCGCGCGCGGGTCGTGCGAAGCCTACATGGCCAAGGAAGCGGGCCGCTGGACCCACGAGTTCCCCGGGTGGTCGGCGTGAGCGACTTCCTGCTGGAGCTCCGCTCGGAGGAAATCCCTGCGCGCATGCAAGCCGGGGCGCGCGCCGATCTCGAGCGGTTGTTCCGCGCCGAGATGGAGGCGGCGGGCGTTTCGCTCGGCGAGGTCACCGTCTGGTCCACCCCGCGCCGCCTTGCGCTCATCGCGCGCGACCTGCCCGCCGCGACCGAGGCGGTCAGCGAGGAAGCCAAGGGTCCGCCCGATGGCGCGCCCGACGCCGCGATCGATGGCTTTTGCCGCAAGGCCGGGGTCACCCGCGACCAGCTGACCTTGCGCGACGTGAAGGGCCGCCAGACCTGGTTTGCGGTGATCGAGAGGCCGGGCCGCGCCACCCGCGATGTCCTCGCCGCTGCCATCCTCGCGATCGTACGCGCGTTCCCCTGGCCCAAGTCGATGCGGTGGGGTGCGGCCTCGCTCAGCACCGAGTCCCTGCGCTGGGTGCGCCCGCTGAGCGGCATCGTCGCGATCCTCGGCGAAGACCTTGTCGAGTGCCAGGTGGGCGATGTCGTGAGCGGGTACGCCACGATGGGCCACCGCTTCCACCACGACGGGCCGATCACCATCGGCGGCGCGCACGACTACCAGGAGAAGCTGCGCGCCTGCCATGTCATCGTCGACCACGCGGAGCGGCAGGACCTGATCCGCGAAGGCGCCGCCAGGGCCGCCGCCGAGGCCGGCCTGGCGCTCGTCCCCGACGAGGGGCTGGTGATCGAGAACGCCGGCCTCACCGAATGGCCGGTCCCGCTGCTCGGCCGGTTCGACGAGGCGTTCCTCGACGTCCCGCCCGAGGTCATCCAGCTCACCGCCCGGGTGAACCAGAAGTATTTCGTGCTGCAAGAATCTCCCTCTCTGGGGGAGGTGGCAGCGCGCAGGGCTGCCGGAGGGGGAGCGCTCGCCAGCCAAGCCCCCTCCGACCCGTCCGCTGACGCGGCCGGCCCACCTCCCCCAGAGGGGGAGGCTCTCCGGTTAGCCAACGCCTTCGTCTGCACCGCCAACATTGAGGCGAGCGACGGCGGCCTGGGCGTGGTCGCCGGCAACCGCAAGGTCCTCGCCGCGCGCCTTTCCGACGCCCGCTTCTTCTGGGAGCAGGACCGCAAGGTTCCCCTCGCGGACCAGGCGAAGAAGCTCGAGCGCATAACCTTCCACGAGAAGCTGGGCACCGTGGCCGACAAGGTCGAGCGCGTCGCCAGGCTGGCGCGCTGGCTGGTCGAAGAGGGCATCGTCAAAGGCGCCGACGCGGACCAGGCCGAACAGGCCGCGCGCCTGTGCAAGGCCGACCTCGTCACTGAAATGGTCGGCGAGTTCCCCGAGCTCCAGGGCCTGATGGGCGGCTACTACGCTCGCGCCGAAGGCCTGCCCGACGCCGTCGCCGACGCGAT
>JBQCFR010000227.1:0-4554 GCA_051958885.1 Tsuneonella sp. | reverse complement strand
TGGACGAGGCCGCTTGGCTGGCGATCCGCCCGAACCTCGAACGGGTCTCCGACGCCGGCGACTGGTGGCGCGTCATCACCGGCCCGATCGATTTGCCTGCCTTCGACGCGGACACCCGCGCGTTCCTGAAAGCTGCCAATGAAGCGCTCGATTGGGGGCCGAACACCTGGCAGCGCTGGACCGAAACGCTCAAGAACACCACGCAGCGCAAGGGCAAGGCGCTGTTCCTGCCGCTGCGCCAGGCGCTCACCGGGCAGGACTCGGGTCCCGAGATGGCGCGGCTGCTGCCGCTGCTCGGCGAAGACACCGTGCGCCGTCGGCTGGAGCGGGCGGCGGGCTGACGCTGCCCCAGCTTGCGTTCAGGCGGCTTATGCTTAGGTCTTGGCCAATGCTGCTGCACAGCCGCCTTCCGTTCCTCCGCTGGTTCGCGGCGGCCCTGCTCGCGATCATCGCGATGCAAGCGCTGCCCGCGCAGGCGATTCCCCCGGCGCTCGATCGCGGCCCTGCGTTCAGCGCGAGCTCGATCGAGGTTGCGCTCGCGCCGCGGCGCGAGGTGCGGGCCGACGTGCGCATCGCGCCGGTACCGCTGCCTCCGCGGCCGTTTGTCGAACCGCTCCTGCCGGCCGAACTCTCGGTGCGCGCCGAGCCGTGGCGGGCGCATCGCCAGCAGGCGCCGCCGGCCACCCCGCCGCGCCGTTCGATTGCCTCTCCGCGCGAGCCGCCGCTCGCCTGAAACGAATTCGCGCGCCTTCCCATGGCGCAACGACACATTCGTTTCAGGACAATCGACATGACCAATATGACTGCCGACGGCGCACCCGGCGCTGCCGACCGCTTCGACGCGATCGAAACCACGCTCGCCCGCTACCCGCACCTCGACGAGGCCGAGCTGCGCGATCTCAAGTACTGGTTCCGCCGTGAGGCTTCTGCCCTCGAGGTGGCAAGCCTCGCCAGCAAGGATGCGATCGCCGACCAGTACCGCGCCTTCCGCGCCCAATACGTCGACAACTTCGATGCCGGCGACGTGCTCAAGGGGATCGCCGGCGCGAGCCTCATCGCCGCTGTCATCGGCGGCATCTACCTGATGGCGTGAGCTCTTTTCCCGGGCCCTCTTCCCAGCCGGGGAGAGGGCCTCAGGCTCAGCCCCGGTGCCGCTCCAATTCGTCGCCAGTCAGCGTGACGACATGCAGCAGGTTCGTGCTTCCCGGCGTGCCGAACGGCACCCCGGCGAGCGCGACCAGCTTGCTGCCGGCTTGCCCGAACCCGTGGCGCAGCGCCATTCGCTTGCCCTTCGCGATCATCTCCTCGAAGCTGCCGATGTCCTTGGTGATCACCGGATGCGCGCCCCACAGCAGCGCGATCCGCCGCGCGGTCTTGGGCGAAGGGGTGAGCACGAGCATCGGCACGCTCGGCCGCTCGCGCGCGACGCGGCGCGCGGTGCTGCCCGATCCGGTGAACACGGTGATCGCGCTGATCGGCACGGTGTCCGCGATCGTCATGCAGGCATGGCTCAGCGCGTCGGCGGTGGTCGCGTCGGGCGGCGTGTCGAGCAGGCGCACCCGTTCGATATAGGCGTCGTCGCGCTCCACGCTCTGCGCGATGCGGTCCATGATCGCGACCGCTTCCTCGGGCCAGTCGCCTGCGGCGGTCTCGGCGCTGAGCATCACCGCGTCGGCCCCGTCGTAAACCGCGTTGGCGACGTCGGAGACTTCGGCGCGGGTCGGGGACGGGCTCTCGATCATCGATTCGAGCATTTGCGTGGCGACGATCACCGGCTTGCCGGCGGTGCGCGCCATGTTGACGATCTTCTTCTGCAGCGGCGGCACGTCCTCGGGATCGAGCTCGACGCCGAGGTCGCCGCGCGCGACCATGATCCCGTCGGCGAGCTCGAGCAGCTCGGGCAGGCGGCGCACGGCGGACGGCTTCTCGATCTTGGCGCACAGCGCCGCGCGCTGCCCGTGCGCCCCGTTCATCAGCCGCCGCGCTTCGGCGAGGTCCTCCGGGCGCTGGACGAAGGAGAGCCCGATCCAGTCGCAGCCGTGCTCGATCGCGAACGCGAGGTCGCGGCGGTCCTTCTCGGTCAGCGCCGGGATCGGTACTTCGGCGTCGGGCACGTTGACGCCCTTGCGGTCGGAGATCACCCCGCCGACCTCCGCGCTGCAGAGGATCGCGTCGGGCTCCGCCTTGATCACCCGCAGGCGGATCTTGCCGTCGTTGATCAGCAGCCGCTGCCCCTTGTGGAGCACTTCGAACAGCTCGGGGTGCGGCAGCTCGACCCGCGTCTCGTCGCCCGGCGCGGGGTTGCGGTCGAGCGTGAAGTGGCCCGAATGGCGGATCACCGCCTTGCCGTCCTTGAATGTGCCGACGCGCAGCTTGGGACCCTGCAGGTCGGCGAGGATCGCGATCGGGCGGTTGTATTCCTTCTCGAGCGCGCGGATCGCGGCGATGGCGGCGGCGTGATCGGCGTGCTCGCCGTGGCTCATGTTGACGCGGAACGCGTCGGCGCCGGCGCAGAACAGCTTGCGCAGCATCGCCGGGCTGCGGCTCGCCGGGCCGAGCGTGGCGAGCACCTTGACCTTGCGGCCGCGCGGACTCAGTCTGGGCTGTTCGAGCTTGGTCATCGCGGCATGCGCCTATGCCAAGCGCCTATCGCAACACAAGGACCGTGGGCATGAGTACGAATGCAACCGACCCGCTCGATGCACTGCCCGACGCGGCGGCCGCGGCGGCGTTCCGCCGGCTGGTGCGCCACCTGCGCCACCGGCACGATGCGCAGAACATCGAGCTGATGGGTCTCGCCGGGTTCTGCCGCAACTGCCTCGCCGACTGGATACGCGAGGGCGGCTTCGAAGGTGACAAGGCCGCCGCGCGCGAGCTGATCCACGGCATGCCCGCGGACGAGTGGAAAGCCACTCGCCAGAGCGAGGCGACCCCCGAGCAGCTCGCGCGGATGGAGGAGAGCGTGAAGCGGAACGCGGAAGGGTGAGCTTGCGCCGGCATCCTTCGACAAGCTCAGGATGAGCGGGTCTTGGGATTAGGAACAGGTTCCGCTCGTGCTGAGCTTGTCGAAGCACGCTCGGGCTCGCTATCCGCCCGGCACCGATTCTCACCCCACCGGAGCTGTGACACACCAATGGCCGAAGCCACCGACGACCGCCTGCGCCTGCTGATCGAGCGCATCGAACGCCTCGAGGAAGAGAAGAAGGGCATCGCCGACGACATCCGTGACGTCTACGCCGAGGCGAAGGCGGTCGGTTACGACGCCAAGATCATGCGCCAGATCGTCCGCCTCAGGAAGATGAAGCCCGACGACCGCGCCGAAATGGAAATGGTCCTCGATACCTACAAGGCCGCGCTTGGGCTGGGTTGAGCCTGCCCACGCCCAACGCCTCCGTTCGTCCTGAGCTTGTCGAAGGACAATGTTGAGCGAAGCCGAGACCCTCTTCTGGCAAATGGGCTCTCGACTTCGCTCGAGCTGGTCCCTCGATTCACTCGGGACGAACGGAGAGCGGTGCGAGTTGCGTCTGTGTCGCGCGCGGAACGGCCGTGCTGTAAGCCGGTTGGTCTCGGTGAAAGGAATTCACCGATGACCGACAGCACCGAAACGCTCGACGAACCCAAGGTCGACAAGGCCTTCGTCGAGGAAACCGGCGAGCAGCCGCGCATGCCGGGGCATGAATCGCAGCTCGAGCCCAAGCCCGAGTGGGAGCCGCGCTACCCCGGATCGGGGCGGCTGAAAGGCAAAGTCGCGATCGTCACCGGCGGCGACAGCGGGATCGGCCGGGCGACCGCGATCCTGTTCGCGCGCGAAGGGGCCAAGGTCGCGATCGCCTATCTGGAAGAGGACGACGACGCGCAGTTCGTCGCCAAGCAGATCGAGAAGGAAGGCAGCGAGGCGCTGCTCCACCGCGGCGATCTCGGCGATCCCAAAGTCGGCCAGGCGCTGGTCGACAAGGTGATCGACAAGTGGGGCCGGCTCGACGTGCTGGTCAACAACGCCGGCGAGCAGCACCCCGACAAGGACATCGAGGACATCACCGCCGAGCAGCTCCAGCGCACGTTCCAGACCAACATCTTCTCGATGTTCTACATGGTCCAGGCCGCGCGCCCGCACCTCAAGAAGGGCGCGGCGATCGTCAACTGCACCAGCGTGACGATGTACCAGGGCTCGCCGCTGCTGCTCGATTACAGCGCGACCAAGGGCGCGATCACCGCCTTCACGCGGTCGCTCAGCGAGAACCTCGTCAAGGACGGCATCCGCGTGAACGGCGTCGCGCCGGGGCCGATCTGGACCCCGCTCAACCCGTTCGGCGGGCAGCCGCCCGAGAAGATGAAGGACTTCGGCAAGGACACCCCGATGGGCCGGCCCGGCCAGCCGAACGAGGTCGCGCCGAGCTTCCTCTTCCTCGCCTGCGAGGATTCGAGCTATATGTCGGGCCAGGTCCTGCATCCCAACGGAGGCACCGTCGTTGGCAGCTAGCGAAAGGTCCGCCGCCTGAGCCTGTCGGTCCGCCCCGCCGGGCCGGGCGACGCCGCCGCCTGCGCGGCGATCTA
>JBQCFR010000226.1:0-8746 GCA_051958885.1 Tsuneonella sp. | reverse complement strand
ACCGCTTGACCAGCCCACGCGCCTCGATGGCGAGAGGGCGGCGGTCGTTGCCAGTGATTGTCGATGCGCTTAGCGGGGCGTGCATGGCGGTGCGAGTTAACCTTGGGCGATGAACGGGAGCAACCCCGAACATGGTTAACGCCGCCGCCGGCTCCGATCTCAAGTCGCGGTTGATCGCCGAGGCGCGGCGGCTGGGTTTCGCCACCATAGGCTTCGCGCCCGCGGCCGACGATCCGCTGCGCGCCGAGCGGCTGCGGGAGTGGCTCGATGCCGGCCATCACGGCTCGATGGGCTGGATGGAAGAGCGCGCCGAGGTGCGGCAGGGGCCGCAGTCGATGTGGCCGGGGGCGAAGACCGTGATCGCGCTGGGAATGAGCTACGCGCCAGAGGGCGATCCGCTGGCGCTGGCCGATCGACGGGACCGCGGGCGCATCTCGGTCTATGCGAGGGGGCGGGACTATCACGACACGGTCAAGAAGGCGCTCAAGGCGCTCGCGCGATGGCTGGTCGCGCAGGAGCCCGCTGCCGAGCTCAAGGTCTTCGTCGACACCGCGCCGGTGATGGAAAAGCCACTCGGCGCCGCGGCGGGCATCGGCTGGCAGGGGAAGCACACCAACCTCGTCAACCGCGAGCACGGCAACTGGCTGTTCCTGGGGGCGATCTACACCACGGTGGAGTTCGCGCCCGACGCGCCGCACGAAGATCGCTGCGGTAGCTGCGACGCGTGCCAGCGGGCTTGCCCGACCGGTGCGTTTCCGGCGCCCTTTCGCCTCGATGCCCGGCGCTGCATTTCCTATCTCACGATCGAGCACAAGGGGGCTATTCCGGAGGAGTTCCGCGAGGCGATCGGGAACCGCATCTACGGCTGCGACGATTGTCTGGCCGTATGCCCGTGGAACAAGTTCGCCCAAACCGCGGCGCGGCACCAGGCGTTTGCCGCCCGCGCCGAGCTCGCCGAGCCGCGCCTGGCGGACCTGCTCGCCCTGGGCGACGCCGATTTCCGCCAGCTGTTCTCCGGCTCGCCCATCAAGCGCATCGGCCGCGACCGCTTCGTGCGCAATTGTCTGATCGCGGCCGGTAACAGCGGCGATGCAGCGCTGCGCGACCAGGTCATGCGGCTGACCGGCGACCCCGATCCGGTGGTTGCCGAGGCCGCGCGGTGGGCGGCCGGCCGCCTGGCTCAGGCCTCGTCCTGATGCTCGCCGAGCAGCGGCGCGGGCCTGGGCTGAGGCTGCTGCCAGGCTGAGAAGCGCGACGGCTCCCGCAGCTGCCGCACCGCGCCCTCGGACGGGTGTTTGCCGCTCTGGATTAAGCCTGCGGCGATGAGGTGGGGGTCGAACGGCACCTCGGCCATGTCGCGCACCGGCATCGCCGGCATATTGGCCGCGCGCATCGTCCTCATGACCTGGTCGGTGGACATCGTCGCGGTGAGTTCGGCGATGCGCCGATAAATCTCCGGAATCGCGCGGGCGATCCCCTTCGGGCTGTCGAATGCCGGGTTGCGCACGAACTCCTCGTCGCCAAGCAGCCGGACCACCTCGAGAAAATGCGCGAGTTGATAGGGCACGATGCTGACATGGCCATCGCGCGTCGGGAACGGCTGGCGGTCGGGATCGATCTGGCGCGCGTAGCAGGCCTCGCCCACCGGCGGATCGAAGGTGAGCCCGGCGAGATGCTCCTTGAGCATGAACCCGGCAAACGCCTCGAACATCGGTACTTCGACGAACTGCCCTTCGCCGGTCCGCATCCGGTGGATCACCGCGGCCATCGTCGCGTAGGCCGCATGCAGCCCGCCGATCTTGTCGGCGATCAGCGACGGGATGTAGCGCGGGCGGGGATTGCCATCGACCCGCGGCAGCAGGCTGGCAGCGCCGCTCGCGGCCTGGAGCACGTCGTCATAGGCCTGCAGGCCGCCGTAGGGCCCGTTCGAGCCGAACCCGACGCAGTGGACGTAGATCACGTCCGGCCGCAGCGCGCGGACCGCCTCGTAACCGAACCCCAGCCGCTCGATCGCCTCGGCACGGATGTTGTGGATGAACACGTCGCACCCGGCGATCATTTGCGACAGGCGGGCGCGGGCCGCCTCGTGCTTGAGATCGAGCACCACGGACTTCTTGTTGCGGTTGAGCGCGATGTGCCCGGGGCTCATGCCGGGGGACTGCGCCGGCCGCCCGGCGTAGCGGAAGGTGTCGCCGCCGGGCGCCTCGACCTTGGTCACCTCGGCGCCGAAATCGCCCAGGATCTGCGTGCAATAAGGGCCGAACACCACCGTGCTGAGATCGACCACCTTGAGCCCCGAGAGCATCGGCGCCCCGTCACCGGCAGCAATCATAGCAGCTCCTTCAGCGGCACGTCGGCGTCGGCGAGGTGCTCGCGCGGGACCTCGGTGCGCGCCTCGATCAGCTTGCGGCCCTGCACGTAGTCGCGCGTGTTGTTGACGCAGTCGATCGCGATCGGCCGCCCTTCGCGCAAGTAGACCACCGAGAACTTGCGCGTGGCCGGGTCGCCGCGCACCACCGCGTCGTCGAAGTCCAGCGACAGGCCGGCGGTCTGCAGCTTGAGATCGTACTGGTTGGACCAGAACCACGGGAACGCGCGGTAAGGCTCCTCGATGCCGCAGATGTGCTTGGCCGCGGTGGTCGCCATGTCGTTGGCGTTCTGCACGGATTCGAGCCGGATCACCGCGCCGTTCGCCCATGTGCTGGCATGCGCGGCGCAGTCGCCGATAGCGTAAACGTCGGCGAGCGAAGTGCGGCAGAATTCGTCGACATCGACTCCGTTCGCCCCCGCGGCGCCCGCCGCGATCAGCGGGCCGACCGCAGGCACCACGCCGATGCCCACCACCACCATGTCGCACGCGATTGCGGTTCCGTCGGCAAGCTTCACCCGGCGGACCCAGCCGTTCTCGCCCTCGACGCAATCGACCATCGCGCCGAGCCGCAAGTCGACGCCGTGCGCGGCATGTTCCTGCTGGTAGAACGCCGACAGGTCTTCGCCGGCCACCCGCGCGAGCACCCGCGGCAGCGCCTCGAGCACGGTAACCTCGCAGCCGAGCTTGGTCAGCACCGCCGCCGCCTCAAGCCCGATGTATCCGCCGCCGATCACCACCACGCGCTTCGCGCCGTTGTCGAGTTCGCCCATAATGCGGTCGACGTCGGCGCGGTCGCGCACCGCGTGAACGCCCTGGAGATCGCCGCCGGCGCACGGCAGCCGGCGCGGGTCGCCGCCGGCCGCCCAGATCAGCTTGCCGTAACCGATGCGGCCGCCCGCTCCGAGCTTGATCTCGTGCGCCTGGGGATCGACCTCGGCAACGTAGGCGCCGAGCTTCAGCGTGATGCCGCGCTCCTCCCAGAACTGCGGCGGACGGATGTAGATCCGCTCGAATTCCTTGTCGCGCGCGAGGTATTCCTTCGACAGCGGCGGGCGTTCGTAGGGCGGCTCGCGGTCGCGGCCGACCATCAGGATCGAGCCCGCGAAGCCCTGCTGGCGCAGGGCGATCGCTGCCTGCGCGCCGCCGTGCCCGGTGCCGACAATGACGACGTCTGCGCGATCCTGGGCAGGTTCCATGTGCGCCGGACTTGCGGCAAACGCGCGTCCCGTCAAGCCGTGGTTCTGCCAGTCCCGCCGCCAGTCAGCGCCCGAGCAGGTTGCGCGCCTGGCTCGCGATCTGGGCAAGAACCGCCGGTGCGACCGGCGCCTGCGTCTGCGCCCGGCCGATCATCGCCCGGAACTGGCGAATCTCCTCCCGGTGCGCCTCGAGCCAATCGCCCACCGCGCCCGCCGGATCGCTCTTGGCGTCCTTGCGGCGCGCAAGACGGCGCAGGAAGTCGAGCCGCATCTGCTGGAAGTCGCGCGCCAGCCCGGCGACGAGCAGCCGCTCCCATACGTCCGAGGGGTCCATCAGCGCCGCGGTCCCCTGCGCCCAGTCGAGCCCCAGCTCGGCGCCGAGATGGGTGAAGGCACCGGTCAGCTTGCGCGCACCGATCTCGGCGTCGCGCGCCAGCTTGGCGAGCCCGACCGCGCCATCCATGTCGAACAAGTGGCCGACCTCGGCCGCGATCCTGTCGGGCGCGCCGGCCTGGATGAACTGCGCGCGCAGCCGCGCCGATTGCTGGCGCGATTCGCCGGCGAGCAAGTTCGTGGTGGCGTCGGACAAGTCGGCCACGCCTGCGGCGAGTTCTGCAACGAGCCTGGACGGCGCGCCGAGCCCTGCGCCGGCGCGGAGCAGATCGGCCATCTGCCCGCTCATCGCCGCGGCGATCCGGTCGAATAGCAGCAGCCGCGCCGATTCGGGCATCGCTGCGCCGTCGAGCCGCGCCCACAGCGCGTCGAGCCCGAAAAGCTGCTCGGCGGCAACGAATGCGGCCGCCACTTGCGCGAGGCCCGCGCCTTCCTCCTCGGCGAGCTCGAAGGGGTGAACCAGGCCCAGCCGGTTGACCATGCGGTTGGCAAGCTGGGTGGCGATGATCTCCCGCCGCAGCCGGTGCGCGAGAATCTGCCGTTTGAACTTGCTGCGCATCGGCTCGGGGAACGCCGCCAGCAGCGTCGCCTCGAGCGAGGGATCGTCGGCCAGCGGACTCTGTTCGATCGCATCCTGCAGCGCCAGCTTGGCCGACGACAGGAGCACAGCCAGCTCGGGGCGGGTAAGGCCCGCGCCATCGCTCGCCCGCCGCGCCAGTGCCTCGCCCTCGGCGAGCCCTTCGGTCTTGCGGTCGAGATAGCCGCGGTCCTCGAGCGCCTCGATCAGCCGCGTCTGCGACGCGGTCGCCTTGGACCCGCCGAGCTCGGCAATCGAGAGCGCGAGCGCCTGCAGCCGGTTGTCTTCGAGCACGATGTCCGCAACTTCGTCGGTCATCGACACCAGCAGCGCGTCGCGCGCCTTGTCGGACAGCTTGCCCGAGGCCTGCGCCGGCGCGAGCGCGATCTTGATGTTCACTTCGTTGTCGGAGCAGTCGACGCCCGCCGAGTTGTCGATGAAGTCGGTGTTGATGCGCCCGCCCTGAAGCGCGAATTCGATGCGCCCGGCCTGCGTCACGCCCAAGTTCGCGCCTTCGCCGATAACCTTGGCGCGCACGTTCGCGCCATCCACCCGCAGCGCATCGTTGGCCGGGTCGCCGACCTGCACGTTGTTCTCCGCCGCGGACTTGATGTAAGTGCCGATGCCGCCGAACCACAGCAGGTCCACCGGCGCGGTGAGGATCGCCGAAATCAGCGCTTCGGGTTCCAGCTCGCTGTCCTCCACGCCGAGCACGCGGCGCGCTTCCTTCGACAGCGGGATGCGCTTCATGGTGCGCGGAAACACTCCGCCGCCCTTGCTGAGCAGCGCCTTGTCGTAATCCTCCCAGCTCGACCGCGACAGGTCGAACAGCCGCCTACGCTCCTGCCAGCTTGCCGCGGGCTCGGGATCGGGATCGATGAAGACGTGCCGGTGATCGAACGCGGCGACGAGCTTGATTGCTTGCGACAGCAGCATGCCGTTGCCGAACACGTCGCCCGACATGTCGCCGCAGCCGGCGACGCGCACCGGCTCGCTCTGGACGTCGACTCCCATCTCGAGGAAGTGCCGCTGGACCGAGACCCACGCGCCCTTGGCGGTGATCCCCATCGCCTTGTGATCGTAGCCGTGCGAGCCGCCGCTGGCGAACGCGTCGCCCAGCCAGAACCCGCGGCTCTCAGCGATCGCGTTGGCGAGGTCGGAGAAGGTCGCGGTGCCCTTGTCCGCGGCGACTACGAAATAGGGATCCTCGCCGTCGCGGATGACCACGCCGTCGGGGTGCACGACCGTGTCGCCGACGATGTTGTCGGTGACCGACAGCAGCGTGCGGATGAACAGCTCGTAGCTGGCTTTTCCTTCGGCGGCCCACCCCTCGCGGTCACGCGCGGGATCGGGGAGCCGCTTGGGATAGAACCCGCCCTTGGCGCCGGTCGGCACGATGACCGCGTTCTTCACCCGCTGGGCTTTCATCAGGCCGAGCACTTCGGTGCGGAAGTCGTCGCGTCTGTCGGACCAGCGCAGCCCCCCCCGCGCGACTGGCCCGGCGCGCAAGTGAATGCCTTCGACCCGCCGCGAATAGACGAAAATCTCGCGCCAGGGGATCGGCTTGGGCAGGCCGGGGACGAGCGAGGAATCGAGCTTGAACGCCAGCGCCTCCTGTCCAGCCGGCGCGAACGCATTGGTGCGCAGGATCGCGCGGATCAGAGCGAGGTAGAGCCGCAGCAGGCGGTCGTCGTTGATGGCGGCGACGGTCTGCAAGGCGCGGCGGATGTCGCCTTCGTGCTCATCCGCGGCGGCTTCGCGGTCGCCCGCGAAGGCCGGGTCATGGCGCGCGCGGAACAGCGCAATCAGCGAGCGGGTGATCGCCGGCGCGCGGCGCAGCGCGTCGACCACGGTGTAGATCGTGAAGCCGACCCCGGCCTGGCGCAGATAGCGGTAGAATGCGCGCAGCCAGTCGGCCTCGTCGGCGCTGAGCGCCGTGCCGACGACCAGGCGATTGAACGCATCGTCCTCCGCCAGGCCATTGAGAACTTCGGCGATCGCGCATTCGAGCGCCTCGCGCCGCTCCAGCAGCGCGGCTCCATCGACGCCTTCGGCCAGGCGCAGCGCAAAATCGTGGATTGTCCCGAGCTTGCCGCGGTCGAGCGGAGTGGCAATTTCCTCGAGCACGCGGAAACCGAAATTCTCGAGCGCGGGCACCGCGTCCGACAATGCGAGCGAACCGCGCTCCTGGTAGATCTTGAGCCGCAGCTGGTCGCTGGCGTCTGCCTCCAGCCGATAGAGCCGGGCATCGCGCAACGGGGTTTGCTGCTCGTCGTCGATCGTTGCCAGCCTGCGCAGCCGGCGGATGTCCTGCGCCGCCTCGGCAGCACCGTAAGTCGTCCGAAAGCCGGTCGGGAACGCGTCGGCGTACCGCGCGGCCATTGCAGCGGCGCGGGCCGGTTCCTCGGTAAGCGCGAGTTCGCTCTCGACCGCTTCGCCCCAGCCGCGCAGCAGCGCCTGCACCTCGCGCTCGATCGCCGCCTCGTCATAGTCCGACTGCTGCTCGCGGAAATCGAGCACGAAGCGCATCAGCGCGAGGTTGCCGCCCTCGACCTCGAGGCTCCAGTCGAGCGCCCTGGCGCCGGTTCGCGCTTCGAGAATATCCTCGATGCGCAGCCGGATCTGAGTCGAGACCATGTCGCGCGGCAGCCACACGAAGGCGAACAGGTGGCGGCTGAGCGGCGCCTCGACCAGCGCGAGACGCGGACGCGGCCGGTCCACAAGGCTCATCATCGTCGTCGACACGCGTTCGATGTCCTGGGTCGAGAAGCCGATGATGAGATCGTGCGGCAGTTCGGTGAGCGCGTGGACCAGCGCCTTGCCGGCGTGCCCGGCGGGATCGAAATCGAACTTGTCGATGAGCCCGGCGAGCTGTGAGCGGAGCCGGGGCACCTGGGTCGGCGGCGTTCCCAGCGCGGCGCTGGTCCATACCCCGGCATGGACCGACAGCGCGGTGACCTTGCCGGCTTCGACGATCGGCACGATGAACAGGTCGAGCGGCACCCGCCGATGGACGTTCGACAGCCGGTTCGCCTTGACGATGAGCGGCACGCGGCCGCCGCCGTTGCTCGGCTCGTCGAACCACGCGAAGGCCCGTTCGAAGCTCGCATCGGCGAGGATCTGCTTGGCGCTCTTGCGGCAGATGCCGAGCAGGTTGGCGTGGCCGCCGTCACGCTTGCGGGTCAGGTGGCCGAGCAGGGTGAGCATCCCGCCCTCCAGCCACCGCAGCAGCGCGGCGCCTTCTGCGTCGGCGACCTGCGCCGCATCCTCGCGCATCAATTCGCGCATTTTCGGCCAGTCGGCGACAGCCGCACGAACATCGGCGAGCGTGGTCTTGAGCGAGCGTTCCAGCTCGCGCCGCACCCGCGCCTCGGCGCGCGCGGTCTCGACGTAGATCATCGATTCCTTGATCTCGCCGGCACCGTCTCCTGCCGGAATCGCCTCGAGCTTGCCAACCGGGCTGCGCCGGACAGGCACCACCGGGTGCACCAGCCGGTCGATTTCGAGCCCGTGGTCGGCAATCGTCAGCGCCACCGAATCGACCAGGAACGGCATGTCGTCGTTGATCACCGCGATGCGCATGAAGCGTCGCTCGTCGCTGGTGGAGGCGAGCGCGATGGCCGGCTCGCCGGGTTCGCGCTGCTCCGCGGCGGCGAGCACGAAGCGCGCCGCTTCCTCGATCCGCCGAGTCTCGAACGGCAGGTCCCCGGGCAGCAGCGAATCGCACATGCGGCCGACTAGGGATACGAGAAGCGCGTTCTTCCGCGATTGGCGGGGGGACTTGCTGCGGCTGGCTTTAGCGGCTTTGGCGGCCATTCGGCGTGCTCCGTCAGCCCAGCGGCGTCCGGGCCTGCGTGTTATATTGTTGCCGCGCTGGGCAGCAATGTGGCGCCGATAGGCCTTTGCCGCCGAGGCCGCAAGCCGGGGCGCTGGCGACCGATCCGCCCTCGTTCACTACGCACGAGCCGGCTTCGCGTGCCGAGTTCTCCCGCGTCAGGCTGCGAGTGCGTCCATCGCCAGCTCGAGCGAGCGCACGCGCGCGTGCGGATCGAACGTCGCGCCCGATACGATGATCTCGTCAGCCTGGGTGCGCTCGATGAAGCGGTGCACGGCGTCGCGCACCGTCGCGCGCGAGCCGACCGCGCTCGCCTGCCCGATGTGGGCGAGCATCGCCTGTGCCTGGCCCGGCAGGCTGGCCGCGTAGTTCTC
>JBQCFR010000225.1:0-4288 GCA_051958885.1 Tsuneonella sp. | reverse complement strand
GGGCGCATCGAGCCCCGAAGGCGCGCGCGACTACCTCGTGCCCAGCCGGCTGCACCCGGGACGGTTCTACGCGCTCCCGCAGGCGCCGCAGATGTTCAAGCAGCTGCTGATGGTCGCCGGGTTCGACCGCTACTTCCAGATCGCCCCGTGCTTCCGCGACGAGGACCTGCGCGCCGACCGCTCACCGGAGTTCTACCAGCTCGACTTCGAGATGAGCTTCGTGACGCAGGAAGACGTGTTCCAGGCGATCGAGCCGGTGCTCGCGGGCGTGTTCGACGAATTCGCGAACGGCAAGAGCGTGACTCCGGCCGGTAGCTTCCCGCGCATTCCCTACCGGGAATCGATGCTCAAGTACGGCACTGACAAGCCGGACCTGCGCAACCCGCTGATCATCTCGGACGTCAGCAGCCATTTTGCAAAGTCCGGCTTCGGCCTGTTCGAGAAGATTGTCGGCTCGGGCGGCGTCGTGCGCGCGATTCCCGCGCCCGCCACGCACGAGAAGAGCCGCAAGTTCTTCGACGACATGAACGACTGGGCGCGCCGCGAAGGCTTCGCCGGGCTGGGCTACGTCACCAGAAAGGGCGGTGAGTTCGGCGGCCCGATCGCCAAGAACCACGGCACGGAGGGCATGGAGAGGCTCTACGCCGAGCTGGGATTGGGCGAGAACGACGGCCTGTTCTTTGCCGCCGGCAAGGAGAAGGACGCGGTCCGGCTCGCCGGCGCGGCGCGCACCCGGGTGGGCGAGGCGCTCGAGCTGATCGAGCAGGGCACGTTCAAGTTCTGCTGGATCGTGGATTTCCCGATGTTCGAATTTGACGAGGAGACCAGGAAGGTCGACTTCAGCCACAACCCTTTCTCGATGCCGCAGGGGGAGATGGAGGCGCTCGAGACGCAGGACCCGCTCGAGGTGCTCGCGTGGCAGTACGACATCGTCTGCAACGGCTACGAGCTGTCGTCGGGCGCGATCCGGAACCACCGGCCCGACATCATGTACAGGGCGTTCGATATCGCCGGCTATTCGAAGGCCGACGTCGACGCGAACTTCTCGGGCATGATCGAGGCGTTCAAGCTTGGCGCGCCGCCGCACGGCGGCTCGGCGCCGGGGATCGACCGCATCGTCATGCTGCTGGCCGACGAGCCGAACATCCGCGAGGTCATCGCCTTCCCGCTGAATCAGCGCGCGCAGGACCTGATGATGGGGGCGCCGAGCGAAGTCAGCTCGCGCCAGCTGCGCGACGTGCATGTCCGCCTGATGGATCCGCCGAAGACCTCTGCCCCGAACCCCGATACGCTGGTCGATCCGAGCGCCGGCTGAGGCAAGGCCGGCTAGTTCGTTCCGAACCGGCGGAGCAGCTCTTGTTCGAACGGCGCGAGGCCGAGCTGGTCCGCGCGCTTGAGCAGGCGCACCCGGTCGCCGGTGCTGGCGACATCGGCGGCATCGACGCGCGTGAGCCGGTGACCGGGCAGCAGCCGGGTCAGCCAGCGCGGCCGGCGCCGGCCCCACGCGCCGGGGCCGACGAGCACTGCGGGCATTTCCCACACGCCGCGCTCCCGCTCGGCGCATTCGACATCGTCGACCATGCCGCACAGCTCGTCGTCGCGGTCGAACAGCGCGAGGTCGCGGTAGGCTGCCACAACCGTGGCTGCATCGGCCGCCTTCATATCTTGCCGCCCGAGGTCAGGAGATAGAGCGGGATCGCCAGCAAGGCCGCGACCACGATCACGGCGTAGTATCCCCAGCCGAGCACGTTCGCGAGCACGCCGTTGGCGTGATCGCGCATGAAGTTGCGGTCGCGCGCCACAAGCAGGAGCGGCAGGAAGCTCAAGGGGAGCACCACGATCGAGGTTACGATCGCGTAATCGGCCAGCTCGGTCGGCTCGATGCCGGTGAGCACGATTCCCAGGGCCAGGGCGAACACGACCATCCACGCCGCCGTGAACAAGGGCGTTTCCTTGGGCGAGACATGGCGGCCCCAGCGCCAGCCGAAGAACTGGCTGACCCCGTAGGCGCACGACAGGCACGTCTCGATCGCGGCCCCGCCGATGGCGAACAGCAGGCCGAGCAGCCCCAGCAGGACGCCGAGCTTCCCGTAGACCATGCCCGGGTTCGTCACCACGGTACCGATCATGTCCGGCGAGATGCCGCGCGGGCCGAACTCGAGCGCGCCGAGGCATAGGATGGCGATCGCCAGCAGCGAGCCGAGCCCGAAGCCCACGAAGGTCGTGATCTGGTTGGTGGCGATGTCTGCGCCGCTCCAGCCGTCCTCGATCGCTCCGGAGGAATAGAAATATAGCTCGTAGGGAAACATGATCGCGCTGATGAGGGCCACCGCGAAGTATGCGTAGCCGACTTGGTCGTGCCACCCGCTCCGCGGCGGTCCCTGCGGGATCGCGCCCGCGGCGATGTCGTGCCAGGGGGGATCAAAGGCAATGAGCGCGGCGCCGAACACCAGCATGAACAGGCCGAGCAGGCCGTATGTCCGCTCGATCCATTTGAATGGGAGGAAATAGATCGTCGCCACGAAGGCGCCGGCGGCCAACACCGCGAGGAGGGCATAGTTCCACCCGGTCAGCAGTTGCAGGACCAGCGCGACGCCGCCGATTTCCGCCGCGCAGGTGATCAGCGTGCTGATCAGCGCGCCGACCAGCGTCAGGCCCCCGAGCGAGAAGCCCAGTCGGTGGCGGATCGTGCCGAACAGCGGCTGGTGCGACATTGCGGCGACGCGCCCGCTCATCTCGCCGAACACCCTGATGCCGATCGTGGCGAGGACGATCACCCAGATCAGCGAGTACTGGAAGCGCGAGCCGGCCTGCGACATGAACACGAGTTCGCTGACATCGACGAACCCGCCGACCGCGGTGAGCACGCCGAGAAAGACCTCAAGCGGCTTCAAGGCGTTTCTCGAGCGGCTGGAGTGCGCAGGCGGCCTGTTTGAGCGCCGCGGCCTTGGGCGATCCCGCGCGGATCCGGTCGATCAAACGCGCCGCCTGCGGTTCTCCGCTCAGACCTTCGCTGGCGGTCTTGAGCTGGTCCTTCGCCGCCTGGCGCATCTGCTCGGCGTAAGCAGCCGGTGCGTTGCCCGCCTCAGCCTGGTCTTCGACCAGCGCCCATTCCGACAGCACGCTGCGCGCGGACTTAATCGCGGCGAGCTCCTTGTCCGCCTGCGAGCCGCATGCGGCGAGGAGGACGAGCAAGATCGTCGGGAAGACGGCGCGCATGCCCGCCCAATGCCCTGACCGCGCGTTGCGTTCCTTGCCCGCAGCAGCGCGATGTGCAGGGGAGAAACGGCGGCGGGCCGAACCCACCGCCGTTCCCTGTTCGTCAGCGCGCTTGCGGCGCCGCGGCCGAAGCGTTTTCCGGCAGCCCGCCGAGCTGGGTCACCAGCTTGGTGTAGGCGTTGAGATAGGCGAGCACGATGACCTGGCCGATCTCGGTGTTCTGGTAACCCTCACCGCCGGCCGCGCCGAAACCGCCCCACCAGCCGCCGCCGGCGCCGCCGCCGAAGCCGATGTCGCTCTTGCGGGCATAGCCTTCGACCAGCGCCTCTTCGACTGTCGTCCGCGCATTGACGACCGACAGCGTGACGTTGGCCTCCTTCTTCTTGACGCTGATCCCGCCGGCGATTCCGCCGAGCAGACCGCGCCCGAGCAGGCCGCCCGCGAGCGCGCCGAAGCCGCCGCCGCCGCTGTTCGAATTGCTGGTCACGATGTCGGGCTGCAGGAAGTAGTCCGCCGCCTTGACCTGGCCCTTGCCCAGATTCGAGCCGGCCTGAAGCTCGCCGTTGTCGGCCATCGCGCGCTCCATCGCGCGGTTCTGCATCGAGCGTCCGCGATTGACGAGCGTGAAGCAGCCCGACTGCTGGACGAACACGCGCAGGATCGCCTCGGGACTGCCGAGGCTGAGCTCGCGCCACCATTGGTTGTCGGGCTCGACGATCGCCACCGTGCCGAGGTTCTTGGCGCAATGCGGGATTTCGGCGGTGCCTTTGGTCTGCGCCTTGCGGCCCGACGAATCGTCGGCGGCCGCGGGCGCGGCGGCGACCACTCCGAGCGCTGCCACGGCGCCCAGTACTCTCTTGAAATTCATGGATTTACCCCTCGAAGCCACTGAACGAGTCCCGATTTTCCGGTGACTCATGGTCTCGACCCGCCGCGCTTCTAACAAAGATCGCCCGCAAATCCACTTTCCGCGCGCCGTCTCCCCCCGGTTTTCCAGGGCACTTGCAAGCCCGCCGCCCGTTCATTAGGGCGACAGCCAATCCGGAAACCTGAGTTCAAGAGGGAAAAC